>NZ_NOLK01000125.1:0-24094 GCF_002245985.1 Nostoc sp. 'Peltigera membranacea cyanobiont' 232 | reverse complement strand
TCTCAATTCCCAATTCCCCATAACTATTATTCTGTTTTTAGCGGTAAGATACCACTCATTTGTTCTAGATTTAACACTGTAGCTAAGTCTGTTTCACTCATCAACCCGCGTTCTAGGACAATCTGTCGCAGAGATTTACCAGTTTCTAAAGATTCTTTAGCGACAGCAGCAGCATTTAAATAACCAATGTGGGTATTTAGTGCGGTTACTAAAGCTAAACTACCTTCGGCATAAGCTAAACAACGTTCTTGGTTAGCTGTAATTCCCTTGATGCATCGTTCGGTGAGTGCAGCGATGGTATTACCGAGAATTTCGATACTGTGAATCAAGTTATAGGCAATCAGTGGCATCATCACATTTAATTCTAATTGTCCGGCTTGTGCGGCTAATGCGATCGCACTATCGTAACCCATCACCTGAAAACACACCATTGATGTCATCTCTGCCATGACTGGGTTATATTTCCCTGGCATAATTGAGGAACCGGGTTGCACTGGGGGGAGTTGAATTTCTTTCAAACCAGTTTTTGGCCCCGAATCCATTAACCGCAAATCGTGAGATATTTTGACTAAATCCTGCGCTAAGTTGCGTAAAGCGCCGGAAACATTCACAAATGGGGCCATACTCTGCATCGCTGCCATTAGATGGGGTGCAGGTTCTAAAGGTGTATCAATCAATTCTGAAAGAACTTCTACCACACGCGCGCGATATAAAGGATGAGTATTTAATCCCGTTCCGGCTGCACTACCTCCCAAACCCAGCACCATCAAATCACCAGAAGCGGTGTAAATCCGGTTTTGGTGTTCTGCAAGAATGTGCGCCCAAGCCCGAAAGTTTTCACCCAAACGCACTGGTACTGCATCTTGCAAGTGGGTTCTGCCAGATTTGACGATATCTTGAAATTCTACAGCTTTGTTTTCTAAGGATGCGATCGCACTATCTATTGCCGGGTGCAATGTCTTGGATAATGCCAATAATCCACCAATCCGAATGGCGGTAGGAATCACATCATTGGTAGACTGTCCATAATTAACGTGATCGTTAGGACTAACACGTTTGTAATTACCCTTTTCTTCACCAAGAATTTCTAAGGCGCGATTTGCCAGAACTTCATTGACATTCATGTGATGAGATGTCCCAGCACCCGCCTGATAAACATCCACCACAAACTGATCCCGGAATTTCCCAGCCAGAATTTCATCAGTTGCTTGGACAATCGCCTGACTAATATCTTGGGGAATGCAATTCAGTTCTCCATTCACAATTGCTGTAGCTTTTTTAATTATCAATCCAGCATCTACGTAAGTATCTAAAGGCTTAATCCCGCTAATGGGGAAGTTTTCAATTGCCCGTAGGGTTTGGATACCGTAATAAACGCTACTGGCAATTTGGCGATCGCCCATCGAATCGCGTTCGATGCGGAATTGGTTGTCTGTGTGTTCAGTCATAGTATTGTTTTAAGAGAGCTACAGAAAACAGATTTTCCCACGCAGCCACACTCAGATACACGAATCTGCATAGATTTTGCATATTTGCTTGGCTGCTTGTTGTTTTAGACTTGTTAATCTTGAAGTTTGAATTACGAATTACGAATTACGAATTACGAATTATTATGACCATACCCAACTGGATTACGTTCTCTCGCCTATTGGGGATACCATTTCTGCTTTACGGTTTATATAATCCTACACCTCAAGCTCAGTGGATATGTTTGGCGATTTTTCTCGTTGCGGCATTGACTGATTGGTTAGACGGCTATTTGGCGCGGAAACTCAACCAAATTAGTGAGTTGGGTAAATTTCTCGATCCCTTAGTGGATAAACTTTTGGTGCTTGCGCCGTTGCTGGTTTTTATTGAACTAGGAAAAGTCCCAGCTTGGGGAGTGTTTTTGATTTTAGCGCGAGAATTAGCGATCGCTGGTTGGCGGGTGAATCAAACAACGATTACCGGGGCAAATATTTGGGGTAAACTCAAAACTGTTAGTCAAATAATAGCGATCGCGCTTTTGATTGCACCTCTGCCTGAAGTGTGGCAAACTCCCTCTCTGATTGCCTTTTGGATTTCTGTCGCTTTGACTTTAATCTCTGGAGGTATTTACCTGATACCGCAAAATCCAACTAAGGAAAATCCACAGTTAGATACAAAGCGAACCTAAGATAAAACTAGTGTGGCGATCGCTTTCAAAAAAGATTTCAATAAAATTTTATTGGAGTTCTGAGATATAGTCTTTATTCTTAACCCTTGTACAGACGCGATTCATCGCGTCTCTTTTCATGACATCCAAAATCTTACCACCGCCCTTAAAACCTGGAGACTTAATACGAGTCATTGCCCCTAGTGGTGCTTTGCGAGAATTTGAGGTATTTGAACAGAGTCTAGAAATTTGGCGATCGCGTGGTTATCGATTAGAAATCAGTCCACAGATAGATGACAAATGGGGCTATCTAGCTGGAACAGATGAAATCCGCCGTCAGCAATTAGCAGCAGCATGGCAAGATCCTAATTGTCGTGGTATTCTTTGTGCCAGAGGCGGTTTTGGTAGCACCCGCATTTTAGAAGATTGGAATTGGCAACAAAACTCAGCCCTTCCCAAGTGGCTTATAGGCTTTTCTGATATCACAGCTTTATTGTGGAGTCTTTATATAGCAGGAATTTCCGGCGTTCATGCTCCCGTGCTAGTGACTTTAGCAGATGAGCCAGATTGGTCAATTGAGCGATTATTCGATTCGGTAGAAGGTCGTCCTCTCGCGCCTCTCAAAGGTTGCGGTTGGGGTGGCGGCGTAGTAACTGGTACTTTATTACCAGGTAATCTCACGGTGGCTACTAACCTTTTAGCTACACCAATCCTGCCAAATCTCAATGGTGTAATTCTGGCGTTGGAGGATGTCACGGAAGCACCCTATCGCATCGACAGAATGCTGACACAATGGCGTTTGAGTGGTGCTTTGTCTCAAGTCTGCGGTATTGCTTTAGGTGGTTTTACTCGCTGTGAAGCGCCGCCAAATGTGCCTAGCTTTAGTGTAGAAGAAGTATTGCGCGATCGCTTAGGTGATTTGGGTATTCCGATTGTCTCTGATTTACCTTTTGGCCATGATAGTCCCAATGCAGCTTTACCAGTGGGTGTAGAGGTAACTTTAGATGGGGATGCGGGAATATTAGCGATCGCACATCCCCATTAAGTTAAAATCAGATTCGCTTCTGATTAAACATTCATAATCCACTCACAGAATAATGTTTTAAATGCTCTGGTAAATTCCAATTAATTTGGGGATCTGGCTGATGTTTTACTGGTTCAACATTTCCACGCCAAGCAGCCCCCATAATTTGCATAGTTTGGTAAATGATTGTATTCCAACCCTTTTCCTTTAAGTAATCTAAGCCTTGTGCTACATCAGGGGAAGTTAAATCATGAAACAAAATTAAAGCATCATCCTCTGCCAATGGTTCACAAACAATCGTATCATTGAGTGGGGCTGGTGATTCATGATCGCCATCAATGAAAATTAATGACCACTTGCATTGTAATTGTTTAGCTAACTCTTCTACCTTTTGTGGACTATAACCAGCTACTAAATTAACTGAGTCGAGAACATTAGCCAGTCGTAAAGAATGACTTATACTTTCATAAACAGCTTCTCTGGCTAAAAAAGGATCGATTACATCTAATTCCACGCCACCTAATGCCAGATGACAAGCAGACCAACCCCGCAAACAACCAATTTCTAAAGCTTTTTTGCCGGCAAATTTGAGGGCTGTATTATATAAAATATGTGCTTCATCTCGATTGAGAAACCCGATAAATGGTTCATCTCTATCCACATACCATTTATGGGGAATATCTCGACGTAAATAAGACCAATAACAGTTATTGATGTCTCCAATAATCATATTGGGAAAAGATGAATCAGGATGAACTATCTCAAATTCAGGTGAAATATAGTCCCAACTAGACAAAGAGATATTTGAAACAACTTCATTAGTTTTTGCCATTATTTATTTCTCTCCAAAGATTAATTATCTACTAGTTTTGTTAGATTTGGAGCATCCCAATGCAAGCAAATTTACCAAGATGATAAGTTGTCATTGCGAATGGAGCAAAACGGAATGAAGTATAAGTCCTTCGGACACGCTTCGCGAACGCAAAGTACAGATGTCGCGATTGCTTCTCTTCACTACGTTACGCTCGCAATGACAATTCATGTTTTTAGACATTTGCGATGCTCTGGTTAAGTAAGTCGGTGTGAAAATTTCAATGTATGTCATTGCGAAGGTAACGAAGTGGAATATTCGCGGAGCGTTCCCGCAGGGTAGCAATCGCAAAGATTTCGTGATTTTTACATTCTGTTACATGATTAGCTTTATTTGTACCGACTTACTTATACCATTTCTTTGCAAGATTGCGCCAAACCCTTTTAACTTCTTTCTTTGTGTTCTACCCCTGCCTTAAGCAGCTTTGCGTCTATATGTCCAACTCTTACGAGACGCTGCAAGAATACGGTTTGCTTTTCTTATCTTGTACTTATGGTTTAGCGTATCTCCATACAGAATTGGTATTAGCTTTACCAATTAAATTACGTAATTTAGGATTAACACTAACATACTATAGGACTACTATTTGATTTTTGAACAAAATTAGGTATTGTAGGGTGTGTTAGAACGAAGTTCGTAACGCACCATTGTCAAGGATTTGGCGCGTTACGCTGTCGCTAACGCACCCTACGTATCTGTTCAAAAATCAAATATGATTCGTATATATAAAATCCAAAATAGCTTATAATACCCAAGTCATCCTCCTTATTAGAAAATTTTTAATTATTAATTGTATGCCAAAACAATATGTACCTAATGCCTTTTTAAAAGTTGAAGATTCACAGTTATATGCAATTTTTGCTTGGAGTCAGCGAACAGCAGAAATTATTCAATCAAAATCATGGTTGACAATACTGGAAATATTTATTCACGAACATTCATTAGAAAATGCTTACCAAATATTTCAAAAAATTAAATTAGAACCTATAGCACAGAAAGTAATTCAGGAGATAAAAAAATATGAGCAGCTTCTTGAAAACGCCCTAGTTTTTTTAGCGGATGGCAGCCTCACAATTTTTGGTAAAGGCTTTCGGAGTTTTATCGAAAAGGAAATGCAATATGAACTTGGTTCATTAAGTAGAGAAACTTACCAAGTGTTGCCACAATTATTTTCTCAATATCAGTTAAAAGATGACCTAGAATCTATTGAAAACATAGAAGACTTTCGGAAATTAGTAGAACATCTAGAAAATCTTGGTTTACTATCCCCGGCTACAGGTTCGATAGATTGGGGTGATTTGAAAAAAACAGTTCCCATTTGCCAAGCATTTGGATTGACAAGAGGAACACCCGTCGATAGATATTATCTCAGCAAATTTCTTAAAGAAATTCAACCCCAAATCGGTGGCAATATCTTAGAAATAGGAGGAACACCAAAAGATAAAGATTTTTATCAAATTAATCAAGGCGCATCATATCAGATTCTCAACTTAGAAGCAGGCCCAGGAGTAGACATAGTTGGGGATGCTCACGATGTATCCGTTATCAAACCAGAATCTTTTGATTCAGTGATAATTTTTAACGTTTTAGAACATTGTTATGCCCCCTGGATAGTGGTAGAAAACATCTTTACTTGGCTAAAACCTGGTGGAAAATGTTTTGCGATGGTACCAAGTGCCATTAGAATTCATGCGACTCCTGTTGATTATTGGCGACCTTTACCTGATGCTTTCGTCTGGATGTATAAAAATTTCTCGCAACATAAGTTGTATGTCTATGGCAACCCTACCACTGTAATAGCTAGTTATCATGGAATAGCCGTAGAAGAATTGACATCTGAAGAACTAGACGCTTATCATCCAGATTATCCCGTCGCAACTTGTATTGTGGCTGAAAAGTAAATCTAAATGTGTGAGGAAAAATTAAATAATTTATGAAAATTGCTCTTGTTGCTTGGGGTTATATCCCTGAACCTCCCCTATCACATTCTGTTTTAACTGTGATAAAAGAGTACAAAAATTTTTTAGAGAAAATTGGGCATCAAGTCGATATCTTAAATGAGAAAGATGTTAACGAAGTCATAGAATATATTAATCATAATAATTATGACTTTGTGCATTTACACGCCTACAGTTTTGTGAGCGAATTTAATCGAAGGCTCAAACAAAAGTATTGTTTTACCTGCCATGATGGTTATCTGTTTAAAACAGATAAATGGAACGAAGAATTTCGAGAAGCATACCAACATTATTTTAATGCACCTGGGATAATTGCCCTGTCTCATTTAACCAAAGATTTTTTTCTAAAATCAGGATATTCTGGATATATATCAGTGCAAGTAAACGGTATTGATACTCAGAAAGTAAATTTTCAAACTCAAGGAAATAATAAAGCTATTTGTTTAGGCTGGATTCAACCAAGAAAACAGCAGAAATTACTGGCGAAAATCATAGACGGAAAGATTGCAATAGATTTTGTTGGCCCTATAGATGACCCTGATTTTGTTGAAGGAACAACAACAAAACATTTAGGTGTATGGAGTTTAGAAGAAGTTTATTCTCGTCTCACAAATTATAGCTGTTTAGTCTTAATTAGTGAAGGAGAAGTTGCACCCCTCGTAGTATTAGAAGCAATGGCAGCAGGTTTATGTATCGTCGTTTCTGAATCTGCTAGCGCGAATTTACATCATAAAGAATTCATTAGAGTTTTGCCAGATAATATTTTAAGTGACACCACACCAGAAGCTCAAAAAATTGTTACCGATACAATTAGCGAGATGATTGATAAAAATCAATATTATCGCCAAAATATTGTAGAGTACGTCCGAGAAAACTTTGATCTTAGTCTTCTAGTTTATAAGTATAATGATATTATACATCAATTTATAAACTTACACAGTTAATAAGTAATTAACAATTAATCCTTGATTATGAAGATTTTTGTGCTAACAATACGATGATAATTTAAAAATGGAAACTGTAGTTTTTGATTTCAATCATGAAGTATCAATTATCCTCTGCACCTACAATCGGGCAAAATATCTAAACAATTGTATTGATAGTGTGATTGCTCAAAGTTTTAAAGATTGGGAACTAATTATAGTTGATGATGGCAGCCAAGATAATACTTTTGAAGTTGTCAATCATTATCTCCAACAATTCCAAAATATCCGGTATTTAAAACATCAAAATAGGAAGCTATGGTATGCTAAAAATGCTGGTATTCAGGCATCTTTTGGTAAGTATATAACATTTTTGGATAGTGATGATGCTTACAAAGTAAATCATCTAGATGTGCGAATTGAATATATGAAAGCCAATCCAGAAATTGATTTGATTGAAGGTGGATTCGCAACAGAAGAAGAGGTTTTGGTTGCAGATTACTTTCAACCAGGTAAAACAATTAATCTCCGAGAATGTGTCTTAGGCCCAACATTTTTTGGTAAAAGACAGGTATTTTTTGAGGTGAAAGGATTTAATAATATTGCTTATGGAGAGGATACAGATTTTTGGTATCGGGCAGAAAAAATATTCAGAACTGAAAAAATAAGCGAACCGGAAACATATATTTATACAAGAGCAGAAACTAGTATTACCAAAAGTGTTTTAGAGAATATTTCTTAATTTAATTAACTACTTGGCATGAAGAATATCCTTTTTCTATTCCAAATAAGCCATTATTGTCGTCGGGTTATTACTTCTATTTGGCAGATGTTACTTCTAGGGATTGTCCTAAGTTCGTGTTTAATATTTTTATCTGGTTGTCAGGGAATAGCACAGAAAGACGATGGAGTAATTCATTTAACTTTATGGCAAGCAATCAATCCCCCTACTAATCGGGATGTGTTTGAAAAACTGGTAGACAAATTTAATCAGACTCATCCTGATATCCAGGTAGAATCTGTCTTTTTGGCTCAACCCCAATTGCCAAAAATATTAACAGCAGTTGTGGGTAATGCACCTCCAGATATCCTGGCATTCTATCCGCAAATTACAGGTCAGTTGGCAGATTTAAGAGCAATTATACCTTTAGAAGATTGGCTAGAAAAATTGCCATTAAAGTCAGAAATTAGACCTAACCTACTTGAAGAATTGCAATTAGACGGTCATCTTTGGTCAGCCCCATTATATACAAGCAATATAGGCATTTTTTATAGACCTAAGCTTTTTGAAGCTGCGGGAATTACGCAAATGCCTAAGACTTGGGAAGAATTGAGGCAAGTTGCCAAAAAATTAACCATAGACAGCAATGGCGACAAGCGACCAGAACAGTACGGAATTATACTACCTTTGGGGAAGGGAGAATGGACAGTTTTTAGCTGGTTTCCTTTCTTATTGAGCGCTGGGGGAGAAGTGCTAACAAATAACCGACCAGATTTAACAAATGCTGGAGCGGTGAAAGCCTTACAATTTTGGCAAGAGCTATTAAAAGATGGTTCAGCAATGCTTTCTTCTCCAGAACGGGGTTATGAAGAGGATGCTTTTATAGCGGGTCGTGTTGCTATGCAAATTACGGGGCCTTGGACTTATATCACTAAATCTAAAGTTGATTATAATGCATTTCCCATACCTGCAAATGTTGATAAAGCTACGGTGACAGGTGGTGGAAATCTCTATGTGATGAAGACAACACCAGCAAGAGAAGAAGCCGCACTCAAGTTTTTAGAATATGTTTTGAGTGAAGAATTCCAAAAAGAATGGAGTATCGGAACTGGTTTTTTACCAATTAATTTTAAAGCTGCTGAAAGTGAAGCTTATCAGCAATTTATGAAGCCAAAACCTTGGTTAAAAGTGTTTATGGAACAAGTTCCCCTAGCTGGTGCTCGACCAATTATTGCTGGATATAGTCGTCTTTCTGATAGTCTTGGTCGTGCTATTGAGGCGACATTGCTAGGAGAGTCTGCCGAAAAAGCTCTCAAAAAAGCGCAAGAGCGTTTAGAAGCCATTTGGGAATAAAAAATCGTAATCAGACCAAATTATTTTAGCTTTGCTCCCCGAACTATCAGCCGCAACCACAGCCATCCTAACCCACTCCCAATAAAATAATAGGGGAAATCTGTCCAAGTGAAGACAGTACCAATTAACATTTTTCCCCACCAAAATGAACGTACCCAATTTAGAAATGGTGGATGCCACAATTGCATAAACTCCAACAAGCAAGTAATTACCAATACCCATAAAGGGATTTGCCAAACTGCTCGGCGAGTGGTCATAAATAGAAAGGCGAACAAGCACCAAAATATTTCATAAAAAATCCCTCCTACCTCTTGGTTCAACCACCAAGTAGAATAGCGATAGTGGCTGTATAAAAGTCCAATCAGAAGAACAATAGCCAGTGAAAGAATGGAACGCCAGCGAATGTTTGTAAGTCTTGGGAACATGACAAATTATTTGGTTATCCAGTAATTCCAGTTTTGTGATGTAAATTTCTTTTCAATGTACATAGGCCAATTGCTGGTATGGCTCCGAGAATAAGTGCTGTAAGTCCTTGCCCACTCCAATATAATATGGGAGTACAATAGGTTTCTGGAATCAAATTTTGCACAATAAAAAGTAACCAAACCAAAATAGTGATTAAGAAGAAAGAGATTGAGGGTAAAAAATTCCACCACCAAATGCCTGGTGTATATCGCCTCAGTACCAGCCATTGGCAAAGCCCTAGCCAAATACCAGAAATTATATATGCGATCGCAGACAGAAACCCAAAAATAAAAGTTTGTTCAGGAGATAAAGTTTCATTTAACGATGAGGCTATAGATGAAATATAGTTAATCCAGGCTGTAGAAACACCGTTGGCAATCAGCCAACCGACGCTAGTCGCAAATATCCACTGCAAACCCGGTAAATATCGGTAAACGACAAGGGCTTGGTCAGCAGCGAAAATCACGGCAAATACAACGTTGCTGAGACTTCTAACTAAAATACTCCATGTTTGTGGCTGGAGAGAAATACTAGATGAGCTTTGGAGAATAATTTTCTCTAAGGCGATACTAGCAACGCCACCCACAACCCATCCAATCAAGGTCATTAAGGTAAACTGAATAAAGAACCTTTGTCGCTGCGATCGCGGAATTAAAAACTTTCCTGGGTTAGGCTCGTTATTAGCAGATGCAAGATCGTCGGGACTGTTAGAGTCAGTTTGCATATTAAGGGACTGGGGATTAGGGACTGGGGACTGCGGACTGGGAAGTGAGGAAGATGGGGGAGAAATAATCAATGCCCAATGCCCAATTCCCAATTCCCAATTCAATATTGATTCTTGTTTTATCCTATTTCCCAGTCTCAAGTCGCTAATGCCCAGTCCCTTTTATTCTGAAAAAGCGTAATCCCGGAATGATAAGCTAAACAGTGGCATAAATAATGTGACTTAGGATGAAGTAATAAATGGGTGTTTCTTCAACGACTCCTCATCTCTTACGGGCTGCTCGTGGTGAAGTAGTAGATCGTCCCCCTGTATGGATGATGCGACAAGCGGGACGATATATGAAAGCATATCGAGACTTAAGAGAGAAGTATCCTTCGTTTCGCGATCGCTCGGAAATTCCAGATGTAGCAATTGAAGTTTCTTTGCAACCGTGGAAAGCCTTTGGGCCAGATGGAGTAATTTTATTTTCTGATATTGTCACCCCATTACCTGGTTTGGGTATTGACATGGATATCGCCGAAGGTAAAGGGCCAATCATTCACTCGCCCCTCCGCACTCAAGAACAAATCGATGGTCTGCATCCCTTAGAACCAGAAGCAGCTTTACCATTCATCAAGACAATTTTGCAGGCGTTGCGTTCTGAAGTGGGCGATAAATCAACGGTGTTAGGCTTTGTGGGTGCGCCGTGGACGTTAGCAGCTTATGCGGTGGAAGGAAAAGGTTCTAAAACCTATTCCATCATCAAAAATATGGCATTCTCAGATCCGACGATATTGCATCAATTGTTAACTAAATTAGCAGATGCGATCGCCATCTATGCCCGCTACCAAATTGACTCTGGCGCTCAAGTTGTGCAAATGTTCGATTCTTGGGCGGGTCAATTGAGTCCTCAAGATTATGACACCTTTGCTCTCCCTTATCAGCAGCGAGTTTTTCAGCAAGTCAAGCAAACCCACCCCGATACACCTTTGATTCTGCTAGTTAGCGGTAGTGCGGGTGTGTTGGAAAGAATGGCACAATCTGGCGCTGATATAGTCAGTGTAGATTGGGCGGTGGATATGGCAGACGCACGAGCAAGATTAGGTAAGCAAGTCAAAGTTCAAGGAAATCTTGACCCAGGCGTGCTATTCGGCTCTAAACAGTTTATCCGCGATCGCATTCTCGATACCGTTCGCAAAGCTGGTAATTGGGGTCACATTCTCAATCTCGGTCATGGTGTCTTACCAGAAACTCCTGAAGAAAATGTCGCTTTCTTCTTTGAAACTGCAAAGGAACTGAATCTTGCAGGAGTTAAGAGTTAGGAGTTATGAGTTATGAGTTAGGAGTTATGAGTAGAGACGCGATTAATCGCGTCTCTACAGGAGTTATCAGTTGTGAGGTGCAGAGTTATTTTTAACTCCTCACTTCTAACTCCTAATTTTATTTTTAACTCCTGATTCGGAACTTTTAACTTCATTTTTAACTCTTCACTTTTAACTCCTAACTTTTGAAAAATTCTCTATGAGTCAGAAACGGATTTTAGTGACTGGTGCAAGTGGTTGTGTAGGTCATTATTTAACAGAAGCCTTAATTAAGGAAACAGATCACGAACTGTATCTACTAGTTAGGAACCCAAGTAAACTACAAGTTGATACCAAAGCCCGTTCAGGTATTAACGTTTTGCAAGGTGATATGCAAAATATTCGCCAGTTTGCCGATTTGCTATCCACAATTGATACGGCAGTACTCACAGCCACAGCTTGGGGTGGCGATCGGACATTTGATATTAATGTTGTCAAGACTATAGAGTTGCTCGAACTGCTAGATCCAGAACGTTGCCAGCAGGTGATTTATTTTTCGACAGCTAGTGTTTTGGATCGCGACAATCAACCATTAAAAGAAGCCGGGGAAATTGGGACAGATTACATCCGTTCTAAATATGAGTGCTTACATAAAAAAGAACAATTAGCGATCGCACCCAAAATTACCACAGTATTTCCCACTATAGTATTAGGCGGTGATGCGAATAAACCCTATTCTGCTGTCACATCAGGGATTACAGAAGTTACCAAATATATTAATTTGATTCGCTTTTTAGAAGCAGATGGTAGTTTTCACTTTATCCACGCACGAGATATTGCCACTGTCGTGCAATATTTAATCGATCGTCCTCCCGAAAAGGATCAACCACGTCGGCTTGTTTTAGGTCAAGCACCATTAACTGCTAATCAAGCAGTTAAACAGGTTTGTGCTTATCTGGGCAAAAAGATTTACTTTCGCATTCCTATATCCATAGCATTGGCTAATTTGATTATTGTTCTGTTCCGCATTCAAATGGCGGCTTGGGATAGGTTTTGCATGAATTATCGGCATTTCACATATAAAAAATTCATTAATCCCGATAGTTTCGGCTTGCCAAATTACTGTGCAACTATGAGTGATGTTTTAAAAATTAGTGGCGTTAAACGTTAGCCAGTAAGGGAGTTTGGCGTTGCTGAATCATGGGATGATTTCGCCCGATGTTAAACGAATTATTAATAGTTTTAGTCGCTAATTCATCCCGCATTTATGCAACGCCAAGAATCAGTGTACTGAAAACTTTGATAGCCAATGGCGAAGCAACTATAGGACTAGTATTTGATTTTTGAAATCTTACGTAGGGTGCGTTAGCGTAGTGTAACGCACCCTACAAATACTTATATTTTTTCAAAAATCAAATATGATTCCTATATCTCATAACGATATTGACTCTCAGAAAGATTAATTTTTTAGAGCGATCGCCCATTCAGCACTTGAAATACATATAATATATCCTTCGGCAACTCTATAGCAATCTCAGTTTTCTGAAAAACCATGATGTCAGGCTATATCCTTACTGTTCCCAAAATCAGTGCCAGTTAGGTTACTAGGGGTAAAATGTGGTTCAGCTGCGAATCCAAAAGGTGATGCTCTAAACACTCGCAGATGTTACCGCAGACACTGGTTATGTTCTGGCTGCTAAAATACGTAAGTATGAGTAGTACGATCGGACTACCCAGATAGAAATTGTCTATTTGGTCACACAACGCCCTCAATAGATTGTAGAAAAGTGTATTTCCTTGTGTTGATAGTGGTGCTAACCTCAATTTTAAGGATGTTATCAGCCTTTATCTGCTAGAGTTTCCAACTTTCAGCAAACTAGATAATCTATCAACAATATAAATCGCTAGGAGTGCGATGAGATGTCACAGTCCCATACCACAAGACCAGAAATAGCATCTGGAACTCTAATCGATAACCGTTATATTATCCAAAAACTTCTGGGACAAGGAGGATTGGGGCGAACTTACTTGGCGTTTGACACTCGGCGATTTAATGAAGCTTGTGTTCTCAAGGAGTTTGCACCCATTGGCACAGGGGAAAGTGGACTGGAACAATATCGCAACTTATTTAAAAGAGAGGCAAAAATTCTTCATCAATTGCAACATCCTCAAATTCCCAAGTTTTTAGCTTGCTTTGAAGGAGATGGTCGGTTATTTCTGGTACAAGAGTATGTTGACGGTAAAACATATTCTAGGCTGTTGGGAGAACTTCAACGTGAAGGAAAAAATTTTTCTGAAGACGAAGTTATACAGTGGCTAAAGAATCTGCTACCTGTTTTGGAATATGTCCACCAGCACAACATTATCCATCGAGATATTTCTCCTGACAACATCATGTTACCTGATGGCAAGGATCTACCAGTGCTGATTGATTTCGGTGTCGGCAAGCAAATGACTGATATGAATGAAGGGAGAAGTTCTAACCACCAGGTAACGTTTGTTGGCAAAATGTCCCTTGTAGGCAAAGTGGGATATGCTCCCCGCGAACAGATTAGCTTGGGTTTATGTTCGCCCTCTAGTGACCTTTATGCTTTGGGGGTAACAGCTATTGTACTACTCACAGGTAGAGATCCATCTTTACTAATGGATCAGTACTCACTTGAATGGAACTGGCGTTATTATACTTACGTTAGTGATGGGTTTGCTCAAGTACTTGATTGCATGTTGGCAGATAGACCTAACAAGCGATATCAAACAGCTAGGGAAGTTATTAACGATTTAGAGCGGATTGGAGAACCAGAAGTGCCAATGTCTCCTCCGATCATCCTTGATGATTTGCCTGCTACAGTATTTAATCCTGAATTCCAGGCTATGTCAGCAATATCGCAATCATACAACCAACCTGGAGAAATAATTTTTAGTTCACCTAATTTACCTTCTAATCCACAAATTGGGCAGATTGAACAACAACAACCTTCTTTACAACCAGCATTTATCAAACATTGTCAGCAAGGGTTGGCTTACCACATCGGGCCAATCGCAAATCTGATTATAGAAGAAATATTAGAAGAAAATCCTTATATTTCACCTGACCAATTTGTTGAACTCATAGCCAGAGAAATTCCTAACTTTCAAGCAGCTTTTGAATTCAAAAAAAGCTTATTTTCATAGATATTTATACCACTGTTAATTTAGAGATAATTTTGATTATTTAACTAAATTATGGTATGGCAATTTTAAGTAAAGAGAAACTCAACACAGCCAGTTTTCTAGGCTAGACTAAATCTCCCTTATAGAACTTAATTACGAATTACGTTAGCGTAGCGGGGCGTAGCCCATTACGAATTACGAATTATTTGAATCCCCTGTACCTCCCTGAGTACGTTTGATTCTTTTCATTGCCATTTCTAAACTTAACTGCATCCGTTTAAAGGCTTTAGCTAAATTACCGATTTCATCATTAGACATCTGCTCAAATTCAACTTCCATGTGTCCGGTACTAACTTCTTCAGCTATGCGAGTCATGCGTTTGAGAGGTATTACAACTTGTCGATTCAAGAACAAATTGACTAATAGGATAGTTGCGATAAATATAGCTGATACAATTAAAAGAATTACTAAGGAAGACTGATTAGCTTTGCTGATGACATTATTCGCTGGTACTGATATAATCTGAGCGCCGACAATTTCATTCAGCTTCCACCCAAATCCATTAGCTGTGCCATAAAGAGTAATCATACTTTGAGGTGCCGCTTCAGGTACACTATGACACTTCAGACAGCTTTCTTCAGAAATTGGTAACGGACGAGCAATATAAAAGATATCCCCACCAGGAAGTGAGCGAAATCCACTCACTTCTTTAAGGTCTGATTTACTTCTGAACCTTTCTACAACTTCCGTCTCAAAACCGTCAGCTTTATCCCGAAGATTTGTAGGATTGAGAGTTGCCTCTTTATAAAAGAAATCACGGTAATCTGCTGTTTTCCGTAAAATCTCAAAGACCTCCCGTGCTGAGTATGCAGGTACACTTTGTGGCAAAAACTCAGTAGCCAATTTATCAGCTAGCTCTGGATTTACTTGAGTACTGGTGTATTTTCGAACAGAAGTCATCGTTTGCATGAGCATAAGAGCTGTTGAGCTAATATCTTGTTTAGCATTCTCCCTGAGCAGAGAAGAAAGAGCAAATCCACTCAAGCTCAAACCGAATGTTAGAATCACCAGTAATAGAATTGTAAATTTTTGTTTCAGATTCAGATTTTTTAGCATAATTACAGATTACCTACAAGTCAAATTATTATGAATAAATATTGTGAAAGTTATCGTTTACTCTATCATGAACAATCAACTCTCATCTTTGGTTGTAAAGGCATAGTTTAGCTAAAACTATTAGGGTATACCCAACTTTATACTATTAGTAATTATTGAGGTTAATGAAAATGTTTTATAAGTAACTAAGTTCCAAAAAGCTACAACAGCAATTCAAATGGAATTCCCAAAAATTCCGATTGGCTGTTTTGATCCTATGCCAAAATAAATACCAGCAATTGTCAAATATTACTAATGGTGTGGAATGCAGGAAAGTCTTTATTCGGGGGACGCTACATTATTGAAAGCCAACTAGGTGAAGGCGGAATTGGCATTACTTACCTTGCCAGAAATCAACGGAATCAACTGCGAGTGATTAAAACTCTCAAAGAAGAAATCCTAAACCACCCCGCTTGGATACTCCACCGAAACAAATTACGGCAAGACTTCCGTGATGAAGCAGTTAGGCTGGCTGTGTGTCACCATCCTCATATAGTACAGATAGAAACCATCTTCGATGATGGAAATTTGCCTTGTATGGTGATGGAGTACATCGAAGGCGAAGACTTAGGACAGTACCTAAGACGGGTTGGGGTGCTGTCAGAAGCAGAAGCGCTGCTCTACATCCGACAAATTGGTGATGCTTTAACACTAATCCATTCTAAAGGACTGCTGCATCGGGATCTCAAACCACGCAACATTATGATCCGCATTGATAAATCAGAAGCAGTGCTGATAGACTTTGGTATTGCTAGAGAATTTATTCCCAATGTAATCCAAAGACACACAGTGTATCGCACTCCTGGTTTTGCCCCACCTGAGCAGTATGAATCGGAAGCACCACGAGGAGAATATATTGATATCTACGCCTTAGCCGCTACTTTGTATAATTTGCTTACCGCAGTGATACCAACGAGCGCAGATGATAGACGACACAATATTAATTTAGAACCACCGCAATATTTTAATCCCAATATTAGCAATAGAGTAAATCAAGCTATTATGTGCGGCATGGATTTGGAGTCAACCTATCGTCCCCAGTCTGTACAGGAGTGGTTGGATTTATTAAGCCCCGATCCTGGGACAATTGTAACACCAGAAACATCTACTCTAGTGATAACGCCTAGAGTAAAATTACCTCCACCTGTTGTATTAGATCGGCAGGACTGGCAATGCGTACAGACCCTCAAAGGTCATTCTAGTATGGTTCATGCGATCGCCATTAGCCCAGACGGACAATTGATTGCTAGTGGTAGTAATGACCATACGATTAAACTTTGGCAACTGGGTACTGGCAAGCTAGTGCGTCAAATGGGTCGTTGGTCTTCTGGTCATTCTAGTATGGTTCATTCCGTCGCCTTTAGCCCAATCTCACCAAAGCTTTCTTATCAAGGGGAATCAGACAAAGCTGCGAGAATCACAGACCATAACTGGGGAATCTTGGCTAGTGGTAGTTGGGATAATACGATCAAATTTTGGGATGTAAATACAGGCAAAGAAATTCGCACTCTCATTGGTCATACCAACTGGGTAAATTCCGTTGCCTTTAGTCCAGATGGCAAACTTCTAGCTAGTGGTAGTGCTGACTGCACAATTAAACTATGGCAAGTCAACACTGGGATAGAAATCCAAACTCTCACAGGTCATTCCGACTCAGTTTCGTCAATCGCTTATTCTCCGAGAACAGCTACAACATCGAACAGCCAGGATAGACAGCTTGTGGCTAGTGGCAGTAATGACTACACCATCAAGCTGTGGCAAATATACACGGGCAGAAACATCTACACACTTACAGGTCATTCCTTCTTCATTAACTGTATCGCCTTCAGCCACGATGGAGAAACGATCGCTAGTGGCAGTGGTGATAACACAATTAAATTGTGGCATGTAAATACAGGCAGAGAAATTCGCACTCTCATTGGTCATTCTGATTCTGTTTGGTCAATTGCCTTTAGCCAGGATAGGCAATTTATCGCTAGTGGCAGTTGGGACAACACTATCAAACTGTGGCATTTACACAGTGGTAGAGAAATCAGCACACTTACAGGACATTCCAGCTATGTTCGATGTGTCGCCTTCAGTCCTGATGGACAAACCCTAGTTAGCGGTAGCGATGATGATACTATCAAGATTTGGCGAAGGGGGAAATAAAGAAGTAGGGGAAGATAGGAGAGCAAAATTTTCCTCATCTACCTTATCCCCCTCTACATCTTCTAACTTGACGATAGAACTGCGATCGCTCCAAAATGCTATTTTAAATTAGTATAAATATTTAAGTAATTGGTTTAATTATTATTTCGTCATTTAAAGTATAGATAAATACCTGTATGTGAAATCTAAGCATTAATCGCTATCTTGCCCAGATAGAATATAAACTAGGGGCGCTTAGAAATTTAGAAATTTATCTATGCAAATTATTTATTGGCTGTTAATTGCCGTAATGCTTGTGGGTATCATCGGTGCAGTAGTTCCAGCCATTCCCGGTAGCAGCTTAATTCTAATTGCAATTATCGTCTGGGGAATCGTTAGTAGTTCCTTCGCAGCTATCAAAATTCCCCTAATTGTGACAATTATTGTTTTGCTCCTTAGTGTAGGAGTAGATTTTTTAGCTAGCTATGTAGGAGCAAGACAAGCTGGAGCTAGCAAGTGGGGGCAAATTGGCGCAATTGTCGGTTTAGTGGTGGGATTTTTGGGACTATTGCCAACTTTGCCCTTTGGAGGGCCACTGTTAGGAATTTTACTAGGCCCGCTTTTGGGAGCAATTATTGGCGAGTATATTTACCGACGTGAATTTGGGTTGGCAGTTAAAGCAGGTATAGGAATTGTAGTCGGATCTTTGGTAGGAAATTTGATTCAAGGATTGTTAGCGATCGCTGCGGTTATAGTTTTTGTTGTGACAACTTGGCCGCAGGTATTTGGTTCTTAACATGATTAAGGTAAGAGGGAAAAATTAATTACATCTTGCCTTAAGTGTACATAATTTAGTTCAAAATAAAATTAGATTCCTATACATAAGTATAAGTGCGATCGCTACATTAATATAGCGGTGTGCAGTTCAGTGAGATACAAAAACTTTGCTGAAATGATTTGACAGCAAGGACTTTGGTGTTCTCATCCAATCGATAACCGCTATATAAACTTCAGGGAAAATCTGCTTTGTTTCAAGGTTTTGCCTTCACACACAGCCTCTTTTAAACTCTATGGGATGAAAAAGATACAAAGACCAGTTATACAAGCAATTAAAATTTTATGAAGAGGACACATTAATTAAAGATGTGATGAGGACAACTAAGTAAATATTGCGTACCTGGGATATATGTGATTTTATGGAGATAAGAAATACATCACGCAAGTTTCACTTTCACTGACAGTGTTTTTCCATAAATTACTCAGATTAAAAGTAAAGCAATTGCCTGATTTAAGGTTATTACTAGGAGCCTCAAACGACAATGATTAATTTTAAATATACATTACTAAATGCAACTTTAGCTGTTATTGCTGCAATTCCCTTAGCTACTGCGGGATTGTTTACCTCTGCTGGGTCTGCTCAAGCATACACTGGTAGCTTTAACTACAGCACTTCCGATAGAAACCCTTCTGATGAACCAACTCTGTCTACTCTTAGCAAAAACTCTGTAAACTTTGTTCCCAATCCAGGAGCAATTTTACTTACAGACCGGACAGGAGATTTTGTATCTAATTCTAGAGGTTTTATCAAAAGCTTCCAAACAAATCCATTTATTTCACCTTCCGAGTTTATTGATGTTGGTGCTTTGGATGGAATAAAACTGCTTAGTTTGACCAGTCTTGCTCCAGCAATATTTGCATCAGGAAATGCAGGAATAGATATAACCTTGAATTTCGAGGGACTGTTTGAAGACGGAAGTAAAGCAACAGGACATTTTGTTTTTGTTACTCAAAATACTGCCGCAAAAACAACTTACGATAATGGTGGAACAATTTCTGGAACTTTCACTGGTCTTGCGGTAACTACAGTTCCTGAACCTGCTGCATTACTAGGCTTAGGTGCTGTAGGTGCAGTAATGGCTATGTCTCGCCGTCGCAAAAGTTTCGCTCAATAGACCTATCCTAAATATAAAAAAGTTACTTTTAGTTTCTAAAAGTAACTCTAATTTATCAATTCGATCTGGCTGGAATGCACAATTTCCCTAACCAGGTCGAATTTTTTTATCCTGTCAGATACATCTATAGGCAATTCATAAATTGCCCGTACCTGAAAATAAGGCAGCTATTGTTTGCGTAAGTCCCGATTTATTTAAGGATGACTTTTCTTAACTTCAGATAGACTTAAACTGATTGCAAAGAATTTTTGGCTTCAGTTGCGATCGCTTCTACTTCATCATCAGCCAGAGTTTCTAATATAGATTTAGCCTCTGCACTACCCAAACGAGCCAAGGCTTGTACAAGTCTGTAACGAATTTGCCAATCTGGATTGGTAGCATAGGGAGCTAAGAGGGGAACTGCTTGTAAATCTCCTAAGTCACCCAAAGAACTAATAGCAGCAGTTTGCACTAATTCGTTTTCTGATGAAAGCGCTTCTTTGAGCAATTCAAAGGCTCGTGGATCGCCCAACTCTCCTAATGTAGCAATTATACTGAATTGTATTAGCCACTCACTGGTTGTATGATAAAGTTGCTGCAAATCTTCAAAAGCTTCACTTAACTTGAGAGCGCCCAAGCAGTCTGCTGCTGCTGCTTGTACATCTACTTCAGAGTCATGAAGCAAGCGATCGCGCAAGATATCCAAGGATAATTGTAAATCTTGTGTTCCGAGTGTATCCATTTGACTCACTGCTGAGTAACGGACACGGGAATTGCGATCGCTAATGGCAGTTTGAATCAATTCAAAGCCAACCGCAGGTTCCAGTTGACGAATTTGATTAACTGCACGTAAGCGATCGCCTAAATCCTCAGAACTGAGCAATTGCTTAACAGACTCCGAAGTAATACTCATTTAGTTATCCTTGATTTTCAAAGGTGTAAAAAAGACAGACGCGATTAATCGCGTCTCTACTTTTAATTAATCTTGACTTGCTGCCATTGCTCGAATAATATCACCACGAGTGAGGATACCAATTACTCGATCTGTGCCCTCAATTACTGGCAAGCGGTGAATGCTGCGATCGTGCATGATTGTAGCTGCTTGTTTTAAAGTTTTATCAGAGGAAATAGCGATCGGGTTTTTACTCATTACCTCCCCAACGGTTTGCCCTAGCGCTTTATGCAAGTCACGTTCATACGTAGCAGGATTTTTTAAATAGATAACGCTATCAAGAAACATAATGTACGCAGGTGGAGTAACACCAGTTTCTTGCCACATCAAATCGGTTTCTGAGATAATGCCCACCAATTTCCCGACATCATCCACAACAGGTAGTCCACTGATGTGGCGTTCTGCGAGAATTTGGATAGCTTCCTTCAGTGGAGTTTCCGCGTAAACGACAATAGGATCGCGGCTCATCACATCGGCAACGGTTTTAGGCATTTATTTCCTGATACCTTTAATCAAAGTCTCTGCGCCTATTGTAGAAAATAGCGGGACTCAACCTGATGCAATTAATAGATTGTTACGGTATTGGGCATTGAGTATTGAAAAACTCTTTCCTATTCCCCATTCCCTATTCCCTTTTCAAAGCAGCAATAATTTGAGTATTTGCTTTCGGAAAAGTAAACTGCTCCAGTTCTTCCAAAGTTACCCAGCGAATTT
Organism: Nostoc sp. 'Peltigera membranacea cyanobiont' 232; assembly: GCF_002245985.1. Lineage (NCBI taxonomy): Bacteria > Bacillati > Cyanobacteriota > Cyanophyceae > Nostocales > Nostocaceae > Nostoc > Nostoc sp. 'Peltigera membranacea cyanobiont' 232. The sequence continues at coordinate 2,609 of NZ_NOLK01000125.1, read as the reverse complement.
CATCGGATTCCAAAGGTTGGGGAACACCTGTAATATGGCGGCAGTGATGTACTGTGAGAGTAACGCGCAAGTCTGTATAGCTGTGGTCAATAGTAATCAGATGTTCTCCTACTTCAATTACTATTCCCAGTTCTTCGGAAATTTCCCGTTTAATACACTCTTGGATAGTTTCACCAGGCTCAATTTTACCACCAGGAAATTCCCATAAACCACCCATTGCTCCTTCTGGACGACGGCGATCGATTAAAATTTGCTCTTGGCTGTTCCAAATTACTGCAACACCAATGATTTTATGGGGTGGGAAAGAACTGGTTTCACTCATAATTCATTGACAAGAGGGAGAGATGATTAATAACAAAACTCGGCAGACTAGTTTTAACTCTGCCGAGTTTTGATTTTTTAAATTTCAACCTTAATCCATCACGGTTTTGGATATTTTAAAAAAGTTTAGCTGATAATGATTGGCAATTAGCAGCAAAGATTTCGCAGAGGCTTATTTTCAATTTCTATCATCGTGACTCTGACTAAGCTATCAGCCCAACAACAATATAAAATTTTCTAAATTTTACATTTCTAGTCAACTTCGCTATTGTTAGTTTCAGTCCCTTGCAGGGCGAGTTCAAAATTCATTCTCTGTTCAGCATTACGCAAGAAATATCCACTAATCATAGCAGAAGCCAGAAGCCGACCTAGACTTTCCCGACTGGTGCTTACGGTGATGCCAAAGTGTTCTGAAGGTAGATTACCCAATAGTCCTGTAATATTCCGTTCCATCACCTGAAATACTTCGGCGGATGTAGGTTTAGATAGCTGCGTAACTGTCTCTGGACTCAAAGATTTAACGTACTGCCATAGTAAATCGTTAGTTTCTGATTCGCTATTGAAAAATTCTGAGACACGATTGGATGGGTTACTCATTTTTTAGCTCCTTAACTACCACTACTGGCTGCGGTGCTTGTGATTTAAATATAAAATGCCTATTTTGGATTTGACTTAGCTAGCTATTTTGTCTTCCTGTCAACTAATGTAACAGTCTAGCTTTCTGGTGGAAGTAGGTGTAACCGTACCAAAGTCAGCGTATTTTCTCACCCTAACAAAAAAAGTAAGGAGTGAGAAATTAATTCCTAACTCCTCACTCCTAATTTCTAACTCCCCACTCTTAACTCCTAACCTTCCCCTAACTTGCCAAATATTCACCCATATTGGCTTTAGACTTGCGAAGTTTGGTTAAAGCTTCGCGCTCAATTTGCCGGACTCGTTCGCGGCTGATATTCAGTATTTCACCAATTTTAGCCAGAGTCAGCGCTTGCCCATCAGTTAAACCAAAACGCAGCGTGATTACTTCTCTCTGTTGTGGAGTTAGATCGCCCATCAGGCGATCTAAGTCATAAGATAGGGAAGATTGCATGACAAACTCTTCTGGAGATGCTCCTGGATCTTCCAGCATTTCTCCAAGCTCGGTGTCATAGTTATCACCCAACCGCAAATCCAAGGAAAGGGGCAACCGCGCCTTTTCTAAATATTCTCGTACTTGTTTGGGGGTTAATTCTAATTCTTGAGCTAGTTCGCCAGCTGTCGGAGCGCGTCCCAATTTTTGAGACAATTGGCGCTGTGCCTTTTTAATTTTATTTAATTTTTCAGTGATATGGATTGGCAACCGAATGGTACGAGCTTTTTCGGCGATCGCACGAGTTATCGCTTGCCGAATCCACCAATAGGCATAGGTAGAAAATCTGTACCCTTTGGTAGGGTCAAACTTTTCTACGCCCCGTTGCATACCAATGCTACCTTCTTGGATTAAATCCAGTAAATCGACGTTGCGCTTGATGTACTTTTTGGCAACAGAGACTACCAGGCGCAAATTGGCTTCTACCATCTTACGCTTGGCAATTTCACCATCAGCGATCGCTTCATTCAATTCTGCTGGTTCTAACTTCGTCGCTTTCGCCCACTCTTCTAAAGTCGGTTGACGATCTAACTGGGTGGCAAGAGATTCTCTTGATTCGTGCAAAGTACAAGAACGTTGCACCTGTTTACCATAAAAAATCTCTTCCTCGTGGGTTAAGAGTGGCACACGGCCAATCTCACGCAGGTAAGTCCGCACGAGGTCTGTGGCTGTCTGAGCGGTCTTCATGGCGCTACTCTTTTGTAATGATGGGTTTGGCGGTAGGGTCATTAAGGGATAGATGCTTTGGTAGGGTGCTACCCAGTCAGACTGGGAACCTATGCTATGGTTTGCAATTTACGCGCCCGAGAAACTCGGCTGCTCATAATAATCAAATTTAGGCTTCTTAACTGCTAAAAGTTACAGTTATTTCCTACTTTCCACAAGTATCTACAGTTAGATAAAAGGTAGCTTATTAAACATTTTTCTCTAGGAGTCTTATTAACAATTGTAACATTTATGAGAATGTTTTGGCTATATAGCGACATTAAATTTCCTGGTTGTTCCAGTTCGTGCAATATCGCCCTCTCTCTTAAGGCTGACTAGAAGTCAATTTCTGAAATTATCTGATTAACATAAGCTTCCTCATATTTGTTAAGATATCTCTAATGAGAACTATAGTCATTCTCTTATAACAATTGCTTAATTTTCTTGGGAATTGGGG
>NZ_NOLK01000124.1:0-24209 GCF_002245985.1 Nostoc sp. 'Peltigera membranacea cyanobiont' 232 | reverse complement strand
ACTCATTGTTGCTATTGCATCACTGAATACGTAGAACCAGTATCAAGTCTTCCAAGTAACTCTTAAATTCAGTAAATCAAACCTATAGTACACAAGTTCGTATCTCATTCAAATGCATACCGCTATATTAGATCAACTTATCAAAATCCTACCAATTTACTTTGAATGGTTTAATAAAGACGCATCTGGCAATTTTGGTTATAAAGGTTTTTGTCTCAAGGCATTACGGATATTTCTTGAGTTGGCAAAGGAAGTTTCAGAAAAGGCTCAAGGCTGTATTTCTGCTCCTATTTTAATGGTATGTAGTGAAGCAGATCGCGCTGTTAACCTTTCCAAACAACAAGATTTTTTCCGAAAGGTAGTGAAAGAGCAACCGAAATCCTGGTATTACTGTTTCGATGATTCGCTTCACATTGAACACCGAATGATGACAAAACTGGAAGACAATGATTATGAGGATCTGGTAATTACTCTTGCGAAAGCATTTGTTGAGAGTGATTTGACTTGGGTAGAGTTTAAGCAAATGGCAAAGCTGATAGTGCAGGGACAAACCTATGATCAAATCATGCTCAAACTCAACTTTGATGGACAAGTTTCTCAACAGCTATCTGCAATGATGACTCAAGCTTTTGGCTGTGAGCATCTCAACTGCATCGATCCAGATTCCTAAACCCACGGTCTTCCTTGAAATGCCCAATTTGGCAGCAATTGAACGTACTCTGTAAAGCCATCGCTCTTTCTTACTTCCTTGCGTTTAATGCCTGCTGACTTAATTGCATCACAATATTTTGGGGCAATGGGTCTATGACAGCATCAGTCGGCAGAGATTTAATAAAAGCTGTCACCTCTTCCCCAGTTTTATATTTCCCTTCACTCCAAGCCGAAGCCATCTGTTTCGCTACCCGGTCAGCATCATCAGGGTTCGCATGGGCGGTAATACATTGAATATCATTACCAGTAAATGATATCCATGTCTGCCAAAGTCCCGTAACTGGATGCTGAACAATCCCTGTGGTCAGTTCATTGTCCTCAAGCACTGATTTTTTCTTTGACCCACCGAATCCTTTAAACATAGCTGTATTTAGTAAACGCTACTTTAAAATGCCCAAAATCAAAACTGCGATCGCTCTAGTAAGCTGCTAACAGGTTTGACCCATTGAATTGTGGGGGATAATCTACTGGTTTGTACATTCCCATTAATCACCTTGGAACCCAACCAGCTAAATTTATTTTCTGATTTGACCGTCACACCAGAACGCAGAGCAGAGACACTGGTAATGAGCCTTGAGGCGCTGCTGAAGTGGAAATCTCAGATTTTTGAATATCAGCAGAAGGTGAGAGAGAACAAACCACCACAGCAGACGGCATTATTTGACCTTCCCCCTAAGCACAAAGCGTCTCCAAGAGTTGGCGTGCGGGTACTTCATCACATTTTTTACTTATTCCTGAACCATTAACTCTTGTAGCAACGCATCATTTATTCTTTGTGCCTCTGTCCCACTACTTTCTCTAATATCAAAAGCCTGCTGCACTATGGTTTGAACTGACTTTGGTAATGATTCAAATTTTTCCGAATTGAGTATGACGAGGCGGCAACCAGGATAAGGCATAAAATCAGTAAACGGTTCCATCCCCGATGTAATCAGAGTTTTGCTAAGTTCGGCGATGGGATGATGAGGCTTTTGGTTGTCCTCACTGCGGTTGATTTCTGATGCCATATAGCCGCAAAACCAACTCAAAGTGTCAATATCTTTCTGCAATGCTGCCAAAATCCCCGTTACTACTCGTTGGTTGAGGTTGACAGGTAGATTATCAAAGATGCTGTCTAGGTCTTCTGGGTGTCGCTTGTGGCAATAACGCACCGCAGATTCAATAAGTTTATCGATTTTAGTGGGTTGGGGTTGTCCAAATCCCTTTGCACACATGGCACTGCCTCAAAATTTACGTGCTGGAAGACGCGATTTTAACAGAAACAGATTTGTTGGTACGGGAGTAATACCAGAATCGTATTGACATACTCCCTAAGAAGCAGTCAAAGTTTCATAGTCGATTCGATACTTCAATTAATCGATTGTGGCTTTGCATCGGATTGGATTGCTAGTGGTAAAGCAATTCATCTATGGTGCTACTTTTTCTTTAAACTGCTTACCAGCAGAAAACGCAGGAACTTTGGTCGCTGGAATAGTCATTGGCTCATTGGTTTTCGGATTACGCCCTTCACGCTCTGAGCGATCGCGTCGCTCGAATGACCCAAAACCAATCAGCGTTACCTTATCCCCATTGGCTACAGCTTCGGTAACAACTGACAAAAAAGCACTAATGACTTCATCGGCTTGCTTTTTCGTGATGTTGGCCTTTGCTGCGACAGCATCCACTAATTCGCCTTTGTTCATAAATAAATGGCCCTGAAATATTGCAAGTAATCGAAATTTAGCATTGTTACCTCTTATTCAGAAAGGGAAAAGAAATAATTTTATAGCAACACGCGAAAATTAACATCCTTAAAATTGTTGGGTAAGAGTTTGGGAGAAGACATCAACCTTGGTTATATAGCAGATTTCATCGATATCACCAACCAGGCGGTACTCTGTTTACCTGTTGTTAGCCACCATCCCTCGATAAATTTAGTTCGCCAAAAACATTGATATCAAATGTAAATTCAATATCAATGTAGTTCTTGCGATATCCTGTGGGCAAAGGTGCAAAAGGTGCAGATCGCTGTATCGCATTCATTGCTACTTCATCAGTCACACGAAATCCAGAGGTTTGTACAATATTGAGATTGTTAACTTCACCTGAACGATTAACAGTGAAGTTAAGCACCGTTCGCCGATTAGACTGGCTCATTCCTGGTAGCCACTGCTGCTGAACGCGTTGCTTTAATTTGTTTAAGTAAGAGGTGAGGTCTACATCTTGACTGCTGGCATTAACACCAGAAGTCCCAATGCGATCGCGGTTAGAATTAGGCACAGTTGCAAGTTGGTCGGCGCGATAATTCTGACTAGATACACCCACAGTACCACCCAACAAACTTGCTGCACCTGTTTTTAGAGATGACTGAGCTTGAGTCAGTGTTCGCCCACTGAATGCAACTCTCGACTGCATTAACTTCTTCTTCGGACTCCTGGGTAGTGTCGTAGCTCTTTCAAGTGCTGTTTTTCCCAATTGGGCTGGCTGTGGCGTAGTAATCGGTGCTACTGCAATTTTTTGAGAGTTAAATACTTGTGCTGTGGTTGAAGGTGCTGAAGGTATTTGTTTTGGGTTAAGTACTAAAGGTGTTGTCAAAGGCGCTGTTTTAAGAAGCGGAACTGGCAGTGGTCTAGTCACTGGTGCTACTACTGCAATTTTCTTAGAATTAGGTATTTGCGCTGTGGTTGCAGGTACTGAAGGTATTTGCTTTGAGTTGGGTGATGTTTTAAGGAGTGGAACTGGCAGTGGTCTAGTCATTGGTGCTGCTGCCTCGCTTGCAGATGCTGATGCTGTTTTTCGAGATTTGAATTGCGATTGTTGACTAGATAGATTTGGTAATTCCGTTTTCTGCTGCTGCCGTCCTGTCTGGAATACCTTCACGGGAGATGAGGCTGTTAAGTCAGAAGAACGTGCGTTATCGGCTTTATGTCCTACCAGATTCGCTGACTTCATCACAGAAATAGGTCTTTTTGGCAAAGCTTTTCCGCCAGCAAGAGAATTTTTGGTAGCCCGGAATGAGGTTTGAGGAGTTATGTCTGTTTTCTGAGGAGGAACTTCAACTATTTCGATTGGAATCTCTTGGCTAATTTCTTGCTTCGGCTCATGCATCAAAGCTCTGTACCAATATTTGCTCCCCACTAAAAAAATAGAGTGTAGCAGGATAGAAGTAACTACACCTTGGAGCATATCGAGAGGGCGCACACTCCGGTGGTAGAGAAATTTATTAGATGAAGCCATGTGATTGTACTTTCTTTAATAGCATCCTCAGCAGTCTATTTATAGAGTACAAGTTTCTGTTATTTTCGGTTGTCTATAATTACTCGCACAAGGGCATCAAGGAGAAATTTGAGCGACTGCACCGTGTTCAAGTCTGTCAGTTCCCCACTTGCGTTTAGTTTTTTAGCAATAAACGGGATAGTCAATGACCCACCTTCGACAAGATTTCCGGCTAATGCAGTTAGCGTCAGCACTAGTGAAGCATGAGCTTTTGAACCTCCCAATTCTGAAGGAGATATTGAACTCTCCTCTGCTCAAGCGCAGACTTAATCGAGATGTGGTGAGAAATCCGGGCCAAACCGAATCTTCGCGCCAGATTTCCTAGCAACGCCCCACATCAGCAGAACTTTCGGCAGTAATAGAGAAAATCGATTGGCTACGCTTTGCTTTAAGAGCGATGTCTACGACGGGCTGTCCGGTGTCGCCACTTTATCCATCCCCAAATTTCCTTACTCAGCAACCCATCACCAGCAACCATGTCTGTTGGCTGCGGTCAGAAGAAGCTCAAAGTCGCGGATGCCTGGGGTTGCCAAAAAATAGCCAGTAGGTCATCTTTTTTAGTGAGAGGGGCGTTTGTATGGGAATACTTTATATATATTAATTGCAACAAATAGAACTCTTATAGTATGAGCTACTGTACTAATATTGATTGCCTACGTCCGCAAAATTCTGAAACCTCTCGTTTTTGTAATAGTTGTGGTCAGGAATTGTTACTCAAACAGCGATATCGCCCACTCGCTGTCATTGGACGCGGTGGCTTTGGGATCACGTTTTTAGCTATTGATGAACATCTTCCAGAACAACCCAAATGTGCAATCAAACAGCTATGTTTTCAAGAGGAAAACATAGCTGTTTGGCACAAGGCAGTCAAATTATTTCACGAGGAAGCACTTCATCTTAATGAATTAAAACACTCTCAAATACCAAAATTACTAGCGCAATTTGAACAAAACAAAAAATTTTATATCGTCGAAGAATTAGTAGATGGACAAACACTCGCCCAGGAATTGCAACAACAAGGTGTTTTTCAAGAACCACAAATTTGGGAGATATTAAAAAGTTTATTGCTCACACTCCAATTTGTCCATTCCAGACAAGTAATCCATCGAGATATTAAACCGGAAAATATTATGCGTCGTTCGGTTCGAGGAGACTTAGTTTTAATAGATTTTGGAGTTGCTAAACTCGCCACTAATACGAGGCAACTTCGTACAGGCACAATAGTAGGTAGTCCAGAATATATTGCTCCCGAACAAATGCGAGGAAAGGCATTACCAGCTAGCGATCTGTACAGTTTGGGTGTAACATGTATTTACTTACTCACCAATGTTTCTCCCTTTGATTTGTTCGATATTACTAACGATTGCTGGGTATGGCAAAAAAATTTACCAGCAAACAATACTGTTAGCCTTCACCTCTGTGAAATCTTAGATAAACTTTTACAAAATGCCGTTTCTCAACGCTTCCAATCTGCAACAGAAGTGTTGCAGACACTAGAGCAACAACCTAAGAAATTGCTAAATATTTCTAATTATCAGACAGTAAGTACTATTGATTACACAAATTTGCGTGGTTTATTAGCAAAAGGAAAATGGCAATCAGCAGATCGAGAAACTTGGGAACTGATGTCTCAAGCGCTAGCAAAGCCTAGAGGTAGTTATATATTTAGTAGTGATCTTGAAAAAATTCCCTGTCCAGATTTGCAGACTATTGACCATTTATGGGTGAATTCCAGTCATGGACGCTTTGGTTTTAGTGTACAGACACTTATTTACAAAAACGTCAATGGAGATTATGGTATTTTTTGTCATCAAGTTGGTTGGTATATATACAATTATACTTCTGCCAACTCGGAATTTGATTTTAGTCTCAAAGCACCAATCGGTCATTTACCCTCACATATTTGGATTGGTGGTTCCCAACCGTGGCGATACCCCAATGCTTTAGCTCTAAAACTAGCAGCTTGTAGTATTAATCTTTAAATGTTCATTGCGAAAATTCACAACAGAAGCATTAGCATGAAATCACAAAAGAAATATTGCACTACAGTCCGTAAAAGCACATACTCAAGGTGTAGTGTGCATAAACCCTCGCCTTTACTAGCCCAGCCATGCCCCAAGACTTCTCCTGCCAGAATCTTAGAGGTCGTTCATTCAAAGGTCAAAACCTTGCTGGGGCAAACTTTAGCGGTGCAGATATTCGGGGGGCTGATTTTACAGGTGCTAACTTAAGAGGGACTAATTTTAACAATGCAAAAGCTGGACTGCAAAAGGGTTGGGCTAGTTTTCTAGTTTGTGTTTCGTGGTTGCTCTCTGGAATTTCAGGATTTTTCTTAGCCATCACTGGAGGCTTGATAGTTTCTGTATTTAATAGCTCAACTTTAGAGACTAAGGTTTCAGGCTGGACTGCCTTAGTCGTTGCCCTCATCGGAGCCGTCAGCCTCGCCTTAGCCTTCGCTTTCGCCGTCGCCCTCATCGTTGCCTTAGCTTTAGCCTTGGATTTAGCCGGGGCCTTTTCCTTCGCCGTCGCCGTCGCATTAGCCGTTACCTTAGTGGTTGCCGTCGCTCTCGCCTTTTCCTTCGCCATCGCCTTTTCCTCCGCCATCGCCTTTTCCTTCGCCATCGTCTTGCCTTTCGCCATTACCGTCGCTGTTGGCCTCGTCGTCGCTGTCGCATTAGGACTGGACAAAGCCAAAGCCTTAGCCTTCGCCATTACCTTGGTCTTCGCCGTCGCTGGAGCCGTCGCTGGAGCCTTAGTTTTGGCCATTGCCTTGGTTTTGTCAATGGCATGAGTAGGTATGGTGAGTCTGCAATCAAAGTAGCTGCTCATCTTGGGAGATTTGATGCTGTCAAATTATGATTGAACGCGGGTGCTAACCCAGAACAACTGGGATGGACAGGATTAATGCACGCTATAGTTTTTGGGAGCTTAGAGCTAGTAAGACTTTCACACTTTCCTACATCCTCAACGCTTTTAAAGTCCCAATTGATTAGTTCTTTGTTCACTAGCTCGATCTACTCGCTGCCACAGTTCACGGTCTTCTCGATAAATAGCCAACGCTGCAATCGCATCTTTTGCATCAATGTCTTTTTTTTGAGCCACTAGTGAAATTAGGAAATCTATTGCTTTATCTTGTCGCAACATCCCAATTGCTAGTAACAATGTGCGCCGAAGTTCTACATTCCTTGTTTGCTCCCAGCAATTTCTGAGATGATCAAATGCTTCCTCTAATCGTGATTCACCTAACGTCAATGCTGCTAACTCACAGATTTGCTCCTTCGGGTCAAAAAGAAAACCAGCAACTATTGCAAGTGAATCAGCCGGAGCCAGTTGTAACAAAGCACTGAAGCACTCCGAAATCACCTGTGGTGCTTGATCACCTATGCGGGTTTTTAAACGAAGTAAAGGTACACCTTGGGGATTTCCTGTGTAGGCGATCGCCTTTGCAGCAGCAACTCTTGCTTCTGGTTTGGGGTCAGCTAGTAGATCAGCTAATTCGTTCATTACGTCTGAGTAGTTCATTCTCACCAGACCTAAAGCACATATACCCCGAAGATGGGCAGCAGTATCTTCAACTCCTCCCCATACTGGCTCCATCTGAATATGTCGAATCCCTTGCAGAAAAAGGTTTTCATCGCTGTATTCTAAGTGATACAGTGCTTGTGCTATCTCTTTCTTGGCAAGACAATTTTGGTCTACTTGTGTGGGTTTGACCATCATTCGAGCAAAAGCTTCTACAAGATCAGCTACCAACTCAGTGATAGTAAATTCGCCGACTATCTTGGCTGCTTGGGCAACAGCTATAGAATATTTACTCTTGAGGACTTGGCGTAAAATTATGATCCCTTCTTCACTTGTCGGATGCCGTCGAATTCGGGCAAGAATAGATAAAGTTTCTTCTAGTTTTTGTGATTTCGGCATATACTATCCTACAACTAGGCGCTCTGTTTTGGACTTAAAGCATTTACTATAAAAGTAGGGAATTAGAATTTGCTAAAGCGCATTCCTCACTTTTTAACTACGAATTATTAATAAATATTACTGCCCTAAATAACCACAAAGCTCTTGATAGTTCGCTTGTACTATAATACCATTAACCATTTCATTTTTTAACAAAGTTTGAGGGTTTCACTTCCCTGCTTCTATCAAGCAACTCGTTTTGATACTTAAGCTAAATCCCCGTTACTTTCACATAATTGCAAATTGTTTTAATGTCCTTGGGAATGGATGATTCAATGAGAGGGCAAACGCTTAGATTTTAGCTGATAAACTAATGGATTATTCAATTGCGATTACAACTCTCAAACATTCAGATCCTATCTTGGCAAGGCTAATAGAAATTATTGGAGATTGGAAACTCTATCAGGTACAACAAACTGGAGACTTGCTCTTTTCTCTATCTCGGTCAATTCTTTACCAGCAAATTTCCGGCAAGGCTGCTGGGAGCATTCATAGCAAATTTTTGCAACTTTATCCCCATAGCCCTTTCCCTACAGCAATAGATATCCTCAACACCCCAGATGAAGTTTTGCGAGGAGCAGGTATTTCACGCCCCAAAGTGTTGTATTTGAAAGACCTTGCCCAAAAAGTTTTAGATGGATTACCTACGCTAGATCAATTGCAGGCAATGGAAGATGAATCAATTATCGAAGCTTTAATACCAATAAAAGGCGTTGGGCGTTGGACGGTGCAGATGCTGCTTATGTTTCGTTTACATCGGCTTGATGTTCTACCTGTTGATGACTTAGGTATTCGTGCAGGGATTCGCAGAGTTTATAGTTTAGCAGAGCTTCCTAGTAAAAAGACTGTAGAAGATTTAGGACAAATGTGGAAACCCTACCGTTCTATTGCTTGTTGGTATCTGTGGCAAGGTTTAGAGATAAAAGATAACTAAATCTTATTTAATGTTGCATCTACTTCAGTATGCAAGTACAAAACTATACTTCTTCCAACTTTGATAACATCATCTAAGTAACAGTTAATTAGATGGTTTATTTTTTGAGAAATTTACGGTAGTTTGTCTTTAGTGAAAGTAAACACTACCTAATATCAAAATCAAATTAATTATGCTTAGATTACGGTCTGTATGGTTCACTCCGGTAGCTGCGGCGCTTTTGAGTTTTGGACTAGGTACAAAAAAAGTAATGGCGCAGATACAATATCCATTTTCAGCTATCTACAATTCAGAAACTACTCTTGAACCGATCGCAGGAAACATTTTAAAAATAACCAATATAGGTGAAAGTGCTAATGCACCATACGGTCTAACTAGACTTGTAAATATCAGCTATGGCAATCTCGATAATAATACAGGTGTGATTACAATTGAGGCAGATCCAGCAACGTTTGGGTTAAACGACTTACCACTTGGTAACATTACAATTTTTGGTCAAGGAGCAGATAAGCTATTCGGAATCACCAGAGGTACTGCTACCCTTGACTTTCAAAATTTTGTGGGCACGGTTTCTAATACTATAAGTATTACTGGTGGCTCAGGTACATTCGAGGGTGCGATTGGCACACTGATCTTGTCCGAAAATCTTACACTCAACCCAGATCCAACTGCTCCTATAAGAGGTCTACCTCTAATCTCAGGTTCGTTTCAAACATTTCAAACAGTTCCAGAACCGAGGAATACCACGGCGATATTTAGCATCGGCTTGATTGGAGTGGGTTTTCTACTACGCCGACATAGAACATCGCCTTGATGTCATCAAGTTAAAGGCTCGACTGGCAATAACACTAAACTTTTTTCCCTATTCAAGTCTAGCAACGAATCTTGACCCAAGATTGACCACCAACTCCCTACTCATGACTCCAATAGCCCACATCAGCAGAACTTTCGGCAGTAAGAGAGAAAATCGATTGGCTACGCTTTGCTTTAAAAGCGATGTCTACGACGGGCTACGCCTACGCACTTGGTCTGATATCCGCGATCTCTCTGCATACCGTCAAACACAGACAGTACAAGCACAAATATCTTTATCCCCAGAAACTGTTATCCAAGCAACAGGTTGGCATCGCAACGAGTCAGGCAAAATTGAGTTATTTGCAGATAAATCTTCTGCTCAGGTGCAACAAACATTAACCTGTGCTGCTATTCCCAAAAGTTAATTTTTCTAGAGCCAAGGGTCTAATTCTCCAAAGCGATCGCGATACTGCTGAAGCGGCGCTTGCATAAGCTGCTATTGGAGAAAATATTAATCTGCATCACTGCAAAACAAGGTGGTCATAGGTTAACCTGTATGCGATCGCCGAGCGAATGATATTTCCCATTTGAAGTTGTGAATTATACCTGTAATCTTGACTTTGTAGCGAAATAGTGGTGTAGAAGCTCAAATTCGCGGATGCCGTCTGTGATACGCTGGCTTGTGCTGACTTCTAACCTTTGTAATGCCAACTTCAAGATTATTCGTTTTTTGCATAAAGCACGAAACTTGAGTTTTTAGAATCTGAGCTTGATGTTAATCAAGCGCGGATTGAATATCAAAGACCATAATTCTTTGACAGCCTTCTGATGATCGCGTTGCGAAAGGTTATGTGGACTGAATAATAAGGTATTCAATCCACGATTGTTGAGTTGAGTTACTAATCAGAGACGATCCAGTTTAACCTTGACTCGTCTGAGTCAGCTTTACTCCTGATCCTGATCAATTTTTTCGATATCATCAGGTGTACCAGTGGCAGAAATTTTTGATGTACCAGATTTACCTGCACCTGAATTGCCGCCAGAAGCGCCAGCACCGCCTGAGTGTTTAGAATCAGTGTTGCCTTGTTCATCTTGAAGCTGTTCAAGGCGGTTTTTTTCTTGAGCTTTATCTTTTTGGTCAGCCATATTTTAAAAACATTTTTAGCGTAGCGATCGCTATATACTCTACCACTTTCGTTATTGGGGCGACACCAAAAGCAAATGCTCTTAATTGTCAGTTCTGGTGGATAATCAGCTAATCGGCACGCTCCCCGCAATACCCTTGGAACCCAATCAGCTAAACCTATTTCCATCTGTAACGCCCACACCAGCACTTTTGACAGAGGCGCTGGTGATGAACCAGGATGCTTTGGTGCGGTGGAAAGCGCAAATTTTGGACTATCAGAAATGGGTAAGGGAGAGCAAGCCGCCTGAGCAGACTGCGTTATTCGACATTGCACCAAAGCACTGCGACCCAGACCGGATTGATCCGTTGCAGTTGTCAGTGCGATCGCTCTGTTTTTGGAGAATGCCAGCAGATAGCCCTGGCGATGTGTGTCTATACTTCATCGTTGACTCGGCTGCTTCTCTTGTGCTGTATGTGGGGGAAACCTGCCGCTCTAACAAGCGATGGCAGGGTATACACGCCTGCAAAGATTACATCGCTAGCTACCAGGATTTACATTATCGCTATGGGTTACTCTCCAGCAGTCAACGCCGCATTTTGGTGGGATGCTCCGGTTGATCGACGCGCACGGCAAGAGTTGGAGTTGAACTTAATTTTGAAGTGGCGCAGTCCATTTAATAAGGAAAACTGGGAGCGCTGGGGGCAACCTTTTGGGTAGGGTGGCTTATTTATGCTTTATGGCGCTACTTTTTCTTTAAACTGCTTTCCAGCAGAAAACGCAGGTACTCTAGTTGCTGGAATAGTCATTGTCTCCTGGGTTTTGGGATTACGCCCCTCGCGCTCGGAGCGTTCCCGCCGTTCAAATGAGCCAAACCCTACGAGCGTTATCTTCTCCCCATTGGCTACAGCTTCGGTAACGATTGACAAAAAAGCACTTATGATTTCATCAGCTTGCTTTTTTGTGACGTTGGCTTTGGCTGCTACAGCATCCACTAGTTCACCTTTATTCATAAATTACCCTGAAGTATTGCAAATATTGGAAATTTAGCATTATTACCTCCTATTCAGAAAGGGGAAAAGGAATAATTTTCTAGCAACACGCGAAAATTAACAATGCACGACTACTACTGTGTCGATTTGGCGCGATAGATAATCGTTATTTTGCCCCAAAACCGTCTAATTGGTGTAACGGTTTCATTTTCGGTTAGGTAAATACATCCTCATGTTTAGCCACAAGAGATAGGATATTTATGCAGTACCCATGTACTATAAAGGGGCTGAATATAAACCTAATTCATCACAAAGGAGAATACGACAATGAGAAAATTAAAACTTCAAATACAAATGACCCTTGACGGATACATTGCCGGACTCAATGGTGAAATGGAATTTATGGCGTGGAATTGGGACGACGAATTAAAACAATATGTCAAAAATATAACTGAACCTGTTGACTGCATTATTCTTGGACGGAAACTTGCCGAAGGGTTCATTGGGAGCAATGCGAAAATGTGAGATCGGATTTTATATCTCAATTACCAGGGCTTATTCCCAATAAACCGAGGTCGAAGTTCCTTGTTTTTGCCTTTTCTAAGTAGCGATCGCTAAAACTTTAGGTAATTTATGTTACCTATCTTTTGTACCTCACAAAATCGCATTGCTCCCGGGTTCATTCCTTACTGGGGTAGCGTGGCTGCAAATCCTGACGACCCGGAGTTTACAGGCGGGAGGAAATTTACGGATACACACAAAGTTGTTTTTACCAAAACACTTGATAAGTCAGAATGGGATAATACCGTTTTAGTAAAAGGCAACCTTGTTGACGAAATCACTAAATTAAAAGAACAAGATGGTAACGACATCATCGCTTATGGCGGTGCGACCTTTGTATCGGCTCTAATCAAACAAGGATTGATTGACGAGTTTCATTTATTCATTAATCCAATTGCAATTGGTGACGGAATGACAATTTTCAAAGAACTTGATAGTAAACAATATCTGACATTAGTAAAAGCTACATCATTTAACTGTGGAATTGTTGTTCTTAATTACGAGCCAAAACGCGAACAGATATGAGATGAATAGTATTAGATGACTGTACTTACTATGAATAAACCGGAGACAATATTATTTGTCTTATATACAATTTGCTTCTCTCAAAAACTGCTCCAGCTTTCGTTTAGGACAGTTTTATATTGCACAGTATAAACCGGATTGTGAACTGCAATTAATGGTGAATGTCCATTGCTATTTTGTTCATCTTGGCTAGGACTGTAAAGCGCTTCTCTTGAGAATATTCTACATATTTTGGCTTTGACTGATTCTATAATCACCTTTTAAGAGGAAATTGTGTGAAGCTGTAAGAGAATGAAGAATTAAACTTTCTTCTACTAATCAGTTCTAACTTACGTAATTGTAAATATGCCTTCAATTTCCTACAACCGCACCGATAGCAAGCAGCCACAAAGCATTACCATTCAAGGTTATGTTGTCCGTCCCGGATTACACATTCTCACTTATGAGCAACTCAAGTTGCTACGGGAGCAAACACAGCATCATTCTCAGCTTGAACATTTAGTCAGCCAAGGTGTGATTAAGTTGACTGGTTAATAGTCGCCAGCACAAAAATCCTAACTCGCTACATCTAATTCCACAGTTGCTGGCTGTTGTTCTTCCTTTACAGCACCCAGTTCCTCAATAAAAGCGTCAATTGCCTTGGCTGCTGATTGCTTACCTGTTTTCAACTTAGAAAGGACGTTTTCGCGTATTGCTAAATAATCTGGTAGGACTTGCTGCTCAACAGAAACAACCTCTTGTTTAGGTAGAGCAACTTCACCATTACGCTGATTCATTAAGCCTTTTATCTGAGCGATCGCTTCGGCTAATTCCTGCCTAATCACCTGTTTTATCTCTTCCCCATTAGTTGTAGACACAGCTAAAGCATTTACTTCCTGTTTAACTATTTCCTTAATCTCATCACCATTAGATAACGCCAGTCCAGCTTTTGTCTGACCCAGGATTCCCTGGAGCAATCTTGTCGCTGTATGATTCAATGACTCATTTTCGGAAATCTGCATTGCCGATAAAGCTTTGACTTCTGTATCAGTTAGCCCAATTGAAATTGTTACCTTATCCCCTGGTTGGGAATGATGCTTTTCGCATCGAAATGATTCCATCTGATGGTGAGATGGTTGCAGTGAATCAGCAACCTGTTATTAGCGTCAGCAATAGCCCAGCATTAGCGTTAGCGCAGCGTCTCGTAGAGAGGAAAGAGCATCACTCGCAGGGTGAAGCAAAGAGCCAGAACGGTACAAATAAAGTCCTGGTTAGGCTGCTGAATGATATAGATAAACTACAAAATACAGTTGTGATTGCTGGTTGTACACCTGTGCTTTCCCTCTTGGCAAGAGCAACTGAATGCTGGCATCCAAAACTGCGAGTTTACTATCGTTTCTCCCACAGCAAGGCGGCATTGCGTAGTCTGTGCCGAGGTGAAGTTCACATTGCAGGGATGCACTTATACGATCCCCAAACTGGAGAACATAACATTCCCTTTGTACGGGAAGCCGCAACAGGTAAGAATTTCGTTTTAATTACCCTTGGAGTTTGGGAAGAAGGATTGTTAGTCCCACCAGGAAACCCAATGGGAGTTAAAACAGTTTCCGACTTAGTAGAATTTGGCGCAACTATTGTTACTCAGCAAGTGGGTTCTGGCAGTCGGATGCTTTTAGAACGGAAACTCCTTGAAGAAGGGGTGAAATGAGCATCCATTCAGAAACTTACGCTAAGGACTTGATGACCTATTTTTAACATCCTGGATATCTGTACCAGTTGAAGCCTTTGAAATTTAGGAGCTTCAAATCCTTGTTGTGCCGTACAAAAAACTGTACCAAATAACCTATAGGTTAATTGGTACATTGAGAATTGCCCAAAATATCGATTGGCATAATGCTTATCCAGCAAGGGTTACAGCCTTAGCGTAACTATCTGTACGATTGCTCATTTACCCCCAAGAACGAGTGCCATTCCAGAATGTGAAAGGATTAGACCATATTGCCCACAACCATCAAGATGTTGCCTTATCTGTAACATCAGGAATCGCTGATGCAGGGATCAGTACGGCATCTATAGCTGCTGCCTTTGGGTTGGGATTTATCCCCCTACATCAAGCGCGATACGACTTGGTGATTCTCAAAGAATACTTAGAACAATCACCAGTACAGCAGTTTCTCAATATCTTGGGACATCGGCTAGTGCGATCGCAATTAGAGGTTCTCGGTGGTTATGACATCAGCAAGATTGGGGAAGTCATCGCAAATATTTAAAGTCATTCACGAATGGCACGCTTAAAAAGCGGAAATACTTGTGGTTCAAGCAGTTTGCGATCGCCTTTGGCGCTGCCCCTTGGGCAATCGCTTGCGTAATTCAATTGGGTGTGAGGGTTTGAGAGTGTATTTACAAAAACAATTTAGCTTTTTTTGGCACAGTTTTTTGCTGTCTAGTTTTTGTTTAGCGATTACCGTACCAGTTTTAGGTCAACAGATTCCAAATACTAACGCTAGTGAACATAACCTATCATCGCAAAAAACTTTAACTACAGCAATACAACCAACGACAGAGATTCCTAGCCTCAACGAGTTGCAATTTGGTAAGAGCAGTGCCGTATATTTATTGAGGACACCCAGGAATCAGAACTCTGTTTCTCAAATAAGTCAAGCAATAACTCCTGTGGTGTCAGTCACAGATGTAAAAGTAAACACCACTGACAAAGGAATAGAGTTAATTTTAGTTACCCCCAATTCTTAGCAGTTATCAGTTTCACCGAAAACTGACGGTAATTCCTACATAGCGAATATACTCAATGCTCAGTTGCAATTAGCAAGTGGGGAGAGTTTTCAACTATCAAAGCCAGTAGCCGGAATTGAACTAATTACAGTAGCCAATGCAGATGCTAACACTCTGCGCGTGACAGTAGTTGGGGAAACGGGTGCGCCTGTGGTGGAGTTATTTGATAGTCAGAGTGAAGGTTTAGTATTTGGGGTGACAAGTACTGCATCCACAGCACAGCAGCCAACACCGACACCAGAGCAACAACTACCCATTGAGTTACAGGTGATTGGGGCACCTGAAGGAAGCTATAACGTTCCTGATGCGAGTACAGCCACAAAAACACCAACGCCACTACGCGACATTCCTCAGTCGATTCAAGTGGTTCCCCGGCAGAGTTCGGAGGCTCAAGGAGCCGTTAACGCTATTGATGCTTTAAGAAGTGTCGGTGTTATCCAGGCTTTCAATTCGCCGAGCAATGGTGATGTGTTCACAATTAGGGGTTTTCAGACGACTAACATCCTGCACAATGGTCTTAAAGACTATGTAGGAGGAGCTACAACGGGACAAACTCAACTCAACGATATTGAACAGATAGAGGTTTTGAGGGGGCCTGCCTCTGTCCTTTACGGACAAGGCAATCCAGGTGGCACGATTAATTTTATCACTAAGCAGCCCCTAAGTGAGCCTTACTTCGCTGCCAGTATGACTGTCGGTAGTTATAGTTTGTATCAACCAACTTTAGATATTTCTGGGCCTCTGAATTCTGACAAAACGCTCCTTTATCGGTTAAATGTTTCTTATTTCAATACAGAAAGCTTTGTTGACTTTTTTAACTCTCAGCGTTATCTAATTGCGCCCGTTGTTAGTTGGCAAATAGATCCCAATACAAAAGTCACTTTTGAAACAGAGTTCCGATACCAGCAGCAGTTTCCGAGAACAGGACTACCTGCTGTAGGAACTGTTTTGTCGAACCCAAACGGAAAGATTCCGCTCAGTCTTAACACATTGGATGTGAACGCCAAAAACGATACTACCTCTGTTCTGTTGGGCTATAACTTGGAACATCGCTTTAATGATAACTGGTCTTGGGTGAATGCTTTTAAGGTTAGGTTTGTTGGCTTTCTAAGAGATAGTGCTAATTCTGTGGCTCTACAACCCGATGGTCGGACTCTGAGACGCTCAGAGCAAACCGATATCGGAGGGCCAGGTGTGGATAACGAGTATGCTCTAGATAATCATGTGACAGGTAAATTTAAAATCGGTGGTCTTCAGAATGAATTAGTCGCAGGGTTTGATTTGTACAGAGAGATCAATATTTACAATCGGACTATGAGTACTGTTGGTTCTATTGACCTATTTAACCCCGTCTACGGTCAGCCCGTTGGTGCTGTTACTTCTACACTTAATCAAAAAACGATCAATGATGATATCGGCCTTTACATTCAAGATTTAGTAACCCTTGCTCCTAATCTGAAGTTAGTCCTCGGCGGACGAGGAGATTTTGTCCAGAGTAGTGTTACCAACTTTTTAAATGCAAGTGCCAATCGAAGTCAACCTGACCAGGCATTTAGTCCTCGTGTAGGTCTTGTCTATCAACCTATCCAACCCATCTCACTCTATGCCAGCTACAGTCAATCCTTCTCCCAAAATCTTGGAACCGCTTTTGGGGGTAGTTTATTTAAACCCAGTACTGGCACTCAATACGAAGTGGGAGTCAAGGGTGATTTCCTCAGTAGTAGGCTATCTTCAACTCTTGCTGTATATCAACTGACTTTATCCAATGTTTTGACGACTGATCCAAATAATCCCACATTTAATGTTCAAACGGGAGAGCAACGTAGCCGAGGTATTGAACTTAATGTCACGGGGGAGATATTGCCAGGTTGGAATGCGATCGCCTCCTATGCTTACACGGATGCACAGGTGACAAAGGACAATGTATATGCCATTGGCAATCGACTGCCGAATGTCCCTTTCAATAGCGCGAGTTTATGGACAACTTATACTTTTTCCAAGAGTAACCTGCAAGGATTAGGGTTTGGCTTGGGTTTGTTTTATGTGGGTGAACGGCAGGGAGATTTGAACAACGCATTTAGTGTACCCAGTTATGTACGTACTGATGCAGCTGTGTACTACCAAAGAGGCCACCTTGGCATCGCGCTCAACTTCAAGAATCTGTTCAATGTTCAGTACTTCACCCCCCGAACTATCAACTTTGTTTATCCTGAAGATCCATTTACGGTGCAGGGGACAGTGAGTTGGAAGTTCTGAGGAAAGAAGCTCTATGGCGAAGGAAGTTGAACTCAAAGAAACACATTTTTAAGTTCAGTTTCTTTCTTCTGTACAGATCCAAGTGCGATCACTTTCGTCAAAGCTGACGCGATCGCACTTAACGACAATCACTCTCCTACAACCTCTATCTTGTTCACTTTGTCAATATGCCTAAGCTTAAATTCTACTTGATTGTGCTGCTCACGCTCCTAGTGGTTTCTGCTTGCAGCTTCTTTAATCCCCAATTACCAAAGCGCGATATCAGCCTCGTTTCCTCAAATCAAACCTCGGCTGTAGAAGTCCACCTAGTCCAACACGCAATGGGTCAAACCCTAGTTCCCGTCCATCCTCAACGAGTCGTTGTCATCCAACGATGGCTCGTGCAAATACCTCTAGCTCTAGGGGTCAAGCTGGTGGGCGCTCCAGGTCTGGCTTTAACCCTCCAGGGGCTAGGGTTAGATAATAAGCAGCTTGGTATTGAAGACATTGGTGCGGCTTTTGCGCCAACGAACCTAGAGAAGATTATGACCCTTAAACCAGACTTAATCTTAGGCACGGTTGATGAGAACCGGGACAACTACAGTTTATTGTCTCATATTGCACCCACCGTTTTGGTTAAGATGCCAAACAGTGGAGACTGGAAAGAGTCGTTTATGCCGACGGCAAACGCTTTGGGTCAAACCAAGACAGCAAAACGTCTAATCGACAAATATAACGCACGCATAGCCGACTTCAAAGAAAAGATGGGTTCCCGACTCAAAAAGACTCAAGTTTCTGTCGTGCGCCTCGCGCCAAAGCTAATTCACGCGACAACCAAGAGTTCATTCTCTGGAGTGATCTTAGAAGATGCTGGTCTAATTCGTCCTCCTTCGCAAAATCTGGATGCAAAAGGAACTAAAAAGAAAGAGGGTAGCCCTGTTGGCTACAGTGTATCTCCAGAGGTACTCAGCCAGATAGATGGAGATGTCCTATTTCTCTTGCGCTATGGCTTCAAAGATGCATCAGAGTCAAACAACGCTCTCCATCAACTAATGGCAGAACCTTTGTGGTCAAAACTGAATGTTGTCAGGCAGGGCAACATTCATATAGTTGATGAATTTTGTTGGCTCGCTGGCAGCTATCTATCAGCCAATCGAGTTCTTGATGATTTATTCACCTATTTAGTAAAAGAGGCTCAAAGAATTTAATATTTTTACTCATTCTCATAAGATTGCCTCCTATGATTTATTCCCCAAATGCGGTCTATCAATCAGCATTAGAAAAAAGTAAAACTACCAGGCTATTCGTGCGTCATGAAATCATTCCCACACGCAATGACATCCTGTGGCGTATCGAAAAAGGTATAGTGCGGAACCTAACTTTGACTGAAAACGGAACACTAATTACTTTGGGTTATTGGAGTTCTGGAGATTTAGTTGGTTATCCTTTGTCGAGCGTCAAACCATACCAAATTCAATGTCTCACAAATGTAGAAACAAGTGTCTTGCC
Source organism: Nostoc sp. 'Peltigera membranacea cyanobiont' 232 (assembly GCF_002245985.1). Lineage (NCBI taxonomy): Bacteria > Bacillati > Cyanobacteriota > Cyanophyceae > Nostocales > Nostocaceae > Nostoc > Nostoc sp. 'Peltigera membranacea cyanobiont' 232. The sequence goes on along the minus strand of NZ_NOLK01000124.1, from coordinate 4,839 downwards.
GCCTCAGCTTTGGCATCAAGATATAGATGCTTTTGTATCCCACATTCAGGAAGTTGAAAAACTTTTAAGCATTGTCCATACTAAACCTATTAGCTTACGATTATGGCAGTTTTTAGTATGGTTAAGCAAAAAGTTTGGTCGTGATGTAGAACAGGGAAAACTTATTGAATTTTATACTACACATCAGGAAATAGCTGAGGTTTTGAATATGTCAAGAGTTACTGTCACACGTACATTGCAACAGTTCGAGGCAGAAGGAATATTGTTCCGCTACAAACGCCGATTGATTCTAAAACTATAAAATCAAGCATCTATCGGATCTTGATAGCTATATTTCTCCTAGTATTAGCGATTTGAGCGGGAATCATTCAACTGTAAACTTTATCGGAGGACGGCCTTTCTCTACCGTAACATTGCTGAGGTGATGTCACAGGAGTCTCTGCGCCGTATTTTTAGATGGGAATTAAAAATTTGTTTAGTGCTGGCGGCGTAGTTATGTGGCCGCTATTGGTATTTTCTATATTGGCGGTGGCGTTAATTATTGAACGTGTTAAGTTTTGGGTGAGAATTAATAGCCGTCAAAGTCGTGTAATTAAAGAGGTATTAAAACTCTATCAGTTAGAGAATGTAGTGGCTGCAATAGATAAACTCCGACAAAATATTGATTTACCCCTCGCACGGTTTTTTTTAGCAGCGTTGGAATTAGAAGAACCAACTCCAGAAGAATTTCGTTTAGCTTTAGAAAGTGAAGCACAAGCTGAGATCCCCATACTCAAACGGTTTCAAAATATTTTTGACACCATCATTGGTTTAGCACCGCTATTCGGTCTACTTGGTACAGTCTTAGGGTTAATTAATTCCTTTGCTTCTTTGAATATTGGGGATGTAGGAGGTACGAAAACCGCAAACGTTACAAGTGGGATCAGTGAAGCTTTGGTGTCTACAGCATCTGGATTAATAGTTGCTATCTTTACATTGTTTTTCGCTAACTCCTTTCGCGGACTTTATAGCCGGCAAATAGCGTTGTTTCAGGAATATGGAGGACAGTTAGAATTACTCTATCGCCGCCGCGATCATCAACGAGTAAAAAAAGCCCATACCTCTACAAAATGAACACGATATCCCAACAAATTATGCCTTTACCAAAAAATGAGCAAAATTTCAGTTTTTGGTAAAAAAGCTCGGTTAAACGACATCATTGTTGATTTTTTCATCCCAAGGAGCAGGTTTACTGACTTGCTGCCACACAGGACTATACAATAATGCCGAGGAAAGCAGCCTCTAGCATAAATGCCATCGTGCCTTCAAAGCCTAAAATACTGCCTAAAAAGTCACCAACAGCTAAAGAAAATGGTGCTCAGTTTGCACCAAATTCAAATTCAATCGCTACACCAGAAGCAACACCAAGACCAAAGTTAAGAATGTAGATTTTTGACCAAAAACGTGCATGGCGATAGTAGTCAGGATTTTTCGTTTTTAGCCACAGTATTTCCATGACCACCAAATACCAAGACATCCCAATTGTCAGGATAGGCCAAAACATGTGGAAGATGCTGGTGACAGCAAATTGGATGCGCGAAAGCATCACTGTATCTGAGAGAAAACTCATAGTGTATCCTCCAAATCTATTGCCATCAGGCAATTTTGATAGGTCTAAATATTGAATGAGTCGAAAATCATAAAGCTCTACCCACAATTTTTTGTAATTTTTGGATGGAGCTAATGATTAAGAATTAGACTCTATAAATAACAAAGCTTTTCAATCTCAAAGCTTCATTATTTAGATGAAGAGGTTCTTTAACTCTTGCTCTTGATATTTCATATTTAACTAAAAATATTGAGTTCTGTTCTGTATTTATTGCCACTTTTTAATAGAAATTTAAAAATAATTATCTGACAGAAATTTCAATAAATACTCTTTAAAAGACTAGCATTTTGATTGACAAACATAACACAATAATTCAATAAACTTCTCTGACAGATTGTCTTACAAGCTTGTAAATAAAATTCTATAAAAATATTTTAAGCATAATTATGGTTTGACAGATTGTCTTTTGACACTATTATTTCAAGTTGCTTTTGCTTAGGTGCTGTGGCTGCCTGATAAATGGTAATACCTGGGGGGATAATATAGGGAAAAACAACTAATCCTCAGCAATTCCAAATTCAAATTTTGACAAGGGGTACAGTTTAGCTTGAGGATGAAGGAGTATCTCTTCAAGGGCATCGAGATGGAGCCGATGACACTGAGTTTTGGAGTTTTGGAGTAATGCTGAGATTTCTCATTAGAGCGATGCCTACGGCGAGCTTCTCTACGAGACGCTCCGCGAACGCTAACGCTCTAATGACCTGAAAAGTATGCTTATCTGGAGAAATAGCGAAACTTTTACGTAAAATATTAAGTTCAAGTTTTGATATACTAGCTTAAGGTAACCCTAAAACTCTTGCTAAATATTTGTCATCCATTGCAGCCAGAAATTGTTTGTTTTTTATCCCAAGTTTCACGCGCTTGTCTTTATCTAGAAGATTGACTGCAATTTGCCTGTGAACCGCAAAATTTTGTACTGTATTAAATGCTACTTTTTACCAATAAAGTTGGTAAAAATTTCGGACTAAACAAATGCTCTATTTATTGGAATTTGGGGCTTTTGAGCCAAAAGAGCAGGTAAAAAGTAACCATCCGCAAAAATAATTTGCGCTTGGCAAGCAAACTGGCAATTTATGTGATAGTCTTTTTATATGGGGAATCAAGACAGCGAAAGCACAAAAACTCGTCAAAGAGAAATGATATAAACTCAAAGACCAGACTTTCGCCTTGGCAGATGCAATATTTAAATCCGCTACGGCTTTTTGAAACCAAGAGACAAAGCCAATGAAGCAGGATAGTGACCTCCGTAATAACTTGAAGTCGATTAGAACTCGCTTAGGCATGAGCCAACAAGATTTGGCTAACATCGCTAGTGTGACTCGTCAGACTATTAGTGGTGTAGAGTCGGGACTATATGCTCCCTCAGTAGCCATAACACTTCGCTTGGCCAAAGCGCTTGGCTGTCAAGTTGAGGATCTATTCTGGTTAGAGCGGGATTTACCTGAAATTGAAGCCGTTCTTGCCAAACCTGTTCCGAATGGTCAGCAACTACGAGTTAGTGTGGCTCGTGTGGGAGGACAATGGATAGCTTATCCCTTGATTGGTAAGGATGCTTTTCGCCAAGATATGATTCCGGCTGATGGTGAAGGCACTAGTCAAACAGGTACAAATAAAGTTCGAGTCCGTCTTTTGGACGATAATCTCGACACACTTCACAACACGGTTGTGATTGCTGGTTGTGCCCCTGTGATTTCACTATGGGCAAGAGCCACCGAACGCTGGCATCCTCAACTGCGAGTCCAATATAACTTCGCCAATAGCATGGCTGCATTGCACAGTCTATGCAGAGGTGAGGCGCACATCGCTGGGATGCATCTGTACGATCCTGAGACTGGTGAGTATAATACTCCCTTTGTTCGAGATGTTCTGGCTGGGAGGGAAGCAGTTTTAATTACCCTTGGTGTCTGGGAGGAGGGACTTTTGTTGAAGTCAGGGAACCCAATGGGAATTAGAACAGTTAGCGACTTAGTTGCTGGGGGAGCGACTATTGTTAACCGCGAAATAGGTTCTGGTAGTCGGATGCTTTTGGAACAAACACTCCAAAAGGAGCAGATACCGTTCGATGCTGTTCAGGGCTTTGACAATATACTCAAAACTCACCAAGATGTTGCCCAAGCCGTAGTCAGAGGAGTTGCCGATGCAGGTATAAGTACGGCATCTGTCGCTACCGCCTTTGGGCTGGGATTTATCCCTTTACATCGGTCACGATATGATTTGGTGATTCTTAAAGAATATTTAGAAGAAGCACCTGTACAGCAGTTGCTCAGTACTTTGGGACATCGGATGGTTCACTCACAATTTGAAATTCTCGGCGGTTACGATATCAGCAAAATCGGAGAAGTTGTAGCGACTGTTTAGAGTGGATTGCAATGGTTGGTTGTGTGATTTAGGGAAACTTGGCGTAAATTTAAATCCTGCTGCAACCACTCTTTAGGTATGAGCAACCTTCTTTGTGATTACAACAACTGATAATGCTCAATTCGTAATTCGGATTTCAATTTGAGTTTCCGGCTTGGAATCTGTAGCTTTCTTTTTTCCAATTGGTATTACTACCGCTAGAGAAATCATTTGAGTGAGGGTTTGGTAATACTTGCAATATTCCTTGAGTGATGTCTTATTGCTCTAGCCATTAGTCAGAAAAAACAATGACTAATGACCAACGAAAACTGACCACAACTTGAATATGTTCTTTCTTCGGACTCTTTTTGCTGTAGAACGAGCACCTCCAACGACGTTCTACATAAGGTCACTGCTGTAATTTTACAGCGCGAGTACCTCCGGTAGGCACAAAGTGCCAACGCCTTCGGTAGGCACACAGTACCAATGCCTGATAAACCGACAGACCCAGCAAACAAACAATTACAGGATTAATCATCATGTCCGACGGAAAAATTAGACAAATTGCTTTCTACGGTAAAGGCGGTATCGGTAAATCTACTACCTCCCAAAATACCCTCGCTTCTATGGCAGAAAAGGGTCAACGCATGAATGGCACTAAGAAAAGCTACAAACCTTGCTGCATAAGCATTACAAGTATTAATGCGTTAATAGCAGTGGGCGCTTGGCTGCGATCGCTATTTTTTGTAGAGGCTGTGAAATGGAAGCGATAACGGTGGAGGGTTGCCCAAAAAGTTTTTGAAGGTAGAAAAAGCTTACTCGTCTGTGAAATACTTTTTTTGAGACGAGCAAGC
>NZ_NOLK01000123.1:0-24511 GCF_002245985.1 Nostoc sp. 'Peltigera membranacea cyanobiont' 232 | reverse complement strand
GTGACAAAATGGAGATTTAGACCTGTGAAAAATTTGGCTGAAAAATGCTACCAGTCAGTTAGAGAAGTTTTGCAAAAGTCAGGGAATGTAGTTCCCTGCTGGCAAAATACTTCCGAAGTCTTCCGCCTCAAATTTGAGGCTGAACTCTTAGATGGGATAAAGAAATTGCTAGAGTGAATTTCAAAGGATTCTTGGTAAGTGCATTTGTTTCCCATGACTGGATGTTTGAAAGTTGATAGTTTCTTTTGTTGGTAGGCGCTAAGAAATATACGCAATCCTTCTTTGGTTAAATTTACAGCACCACTGAGCGGTTCGGTGGTAAAATCAGCTAAGGTTAGCGATCGCTTGTTAATCAGCGACAACACTACAGCATCCACTATTAAAGGACGAAATTCTTCCATCAAGTCCAAGGCTAGGGAAGGTCTACCATAACGCTCAACGTGTAAGTATCCTAGATAAGGATCGAAGCCAACAATATTTAAAGCACTTTGCACATCATGACGTAGCAATGAATACCCAAAGCTCAGTAAGGCGTTAACTGGGTCGGTTGGTGGGCGGCGGTTTCTGGCTTCAAATTTAAATTCTGGGGTTTTGATTAGCTGTTGAAAGCAACCGAAATAGGCTGCACTACCAGCACCTTCTAAGCCTCGGAGAGAATCAATACTGCTGGTTTTTTCGATTGGTGCGATCGCGTTTTCTAATCGAGTGATGTTATTATTCAGGTCGGTATCAGGATGTTCTCGCTGAGTGCGAAGTAAGCTATGGCGGTAATTTTTCAATTTACCGCGCACAAATCCTCTGACTAAATGTATTGCTGATTGTGATTCTCCTATAGCTTGCCATTGGGCTTTACGAACAAAGATATTTTTGGTAACTTCTGGTTCTAAACGCCCTAAGTATCGTCCGTTTTCTGTGAGAAATGTTAAACAAATGTGACGATCTAAAAGTTCACTTACAACTGATGGGGAAACGGTAGCCCGTCCTAGTACTACAATTCCCTCTATTTTAATTAAAGGGATATCTAAGATTGTTTTTTGTTCAGCTTTGACAGTGAGACGTTCGTCAACTTTGCCGATAAAAGCGTCAGTTTGTATTACGTAAACTGTTCCCATGATTTAATCCTTAATTAATTGAAAGTTATCAAATTCAATACAATACGGTTTGGTTCGCTTGTTTACTGCGCTAAGATCCCCCCAACCCCCCTTAAAAAGGGGGGCTTATGTTCTTCCTTTACCCCCTTTTTAAGGGGGTCGCCACAGGCGGGGGGATCTTATTTGAACAGTGTTGAAAGTCAATACGTCCTCAAATTAGAAGTTACCAGAGTATGATTTAATGTACTTCTTGATAACTTTTGACTTTATCAGTGGCTTTGGGCAAACATTGCGAATAAAGACTGCATCCTTTGCAGCATTTGCTGTAAACTGGTTTTGGCATTGCTCCGGTTTCTAAGAGATTTGTGACAGATTCAATAGTTGCGATCGCACTTTGTCGTAATTCTGCATTAATCTCTACTAATTGCCGTTGATGGGAGTGGGCATAATAAATATAACCAGTAGTTACAGGTTGTCCTGTCATCTCTTCTAAACATAAGGCTTGGGCGCAAACTTGCAACTCATCGTTATCCCATTCGCCTTTACGTCCCCGTTTATATTCGACTGGATAAACTTGAGCAGATTCGCCTTCAATTAAATCAGATTTGCCGATGAGTTTGTATTGCTCAGACTTTAGCCAAATTGCCCGAACCTGCCAAGTTTCTCCTCGCTGTCCTTCGCCTGTTGTGTGGACGCGATCGTGTAAAGTTGTACCTTCAATTGTGTATTGATTATCGGTAAATTCCCCTGCACAAAACATTCGCCAACAACGATGCGGACAATAGGCATATTGATTCAATGCCGCAATGGAAATATATTCGATGTTATTCATAACTTAGGTTGGTTTGAAATGATTATTGAAATTAGGGAGAATACAGCCGCCTAGACATACCCATACCCATTGTTGTTTTGCGACCAATTCCTGCATACAAAGCAAAATCAGCTAAGGCATTAAGTTGCTTAATTTGTATCGGTTCAATTTCTCCCAAAATCTTGTAGTTAACTTCGCCAAGAATGCCAATAAATTTGCTCCGAGAGTCGGCTAATATTTCTGTGTGAATATTGACAAATGAGGGAAATATTGACTCAATCGCAATGTGAGATAATTCTATGCCGCTGTACTTATTCCACCGCGAAAGTAGGGAATTGAAAACAGATTCTCTGGTAGGGAGGGTACTATCATACTGTCCTTGACGGAAGGCGGTAGGTGTGGAGAAGCTCAGGTTAATGGAAGAATTGCGATCGCTAGCTTCTTCGTATAATTGAGCATAAGTACTGGCATTTGCCCAAGGTTGAATAGATTGGGGTGTCCCTTGAATGCTGGTAATATACAAGTCAGCCGGGCCAAGATGCCAAGGGCGATTGGGATTAAGATTTAGCCAGAGTTGGGTAAGTTTGCCAAATAGAGTGTCATCTAATAAAGAGATGCGCCACCAACAAGGTGTTCCGGCGGGAATGGGTTGTTGATGTGAGTATTGCAATTTAGCTCCACCTTTACCTCCCTTCAAAAGGGGAGAGTTTGTATTACTAATTTGTAAAGGGGAGAGGGTGAAAGCTTTATCTGCGGTGGAATCGTGTAAGCGATCGCCCAATGTGGTATCTACAGAACTAACCAGGGTTAAAAATAGGGCGTGGAGATGTCTACCTGTGAGATACTGTGATGGAATGGGTGATTGTGGTAGCAAATTCAACACTAAACTATGAGGCATACTTTCTCTTTTTGGTTGTAGACTGAGTGCTTCTTGACTCTACAGTGAACTCAGGGATTTCCTGGAGTTCAGCATCACTCAAACTATACTGTTCACAAACGAGACTGAGGCGATTTCCTGGGGTTTTGACAGCGTTAACCGAATGGGTTAAATCACCTTGAAAATAAACTAAAGTATTGAATTGGGGCTTAATTTGCCCAAGTTGGCGTTTGTGCGATCGCAATACCAGTTCTCCCCCTTCCATATCCGCAGGTACGCGCACATAAAGCACACTGACAACCGCAGGCGGTTCAATGGTTTTGGAGTAGGAACGTAAGGAGCGATCGATATGCGGATCGACGCGGGAGCCTTCTTTGAGTTGTAAAGGATTGAGGTAAAAAGCATTACAACTCGGCTGGAGAGCTAAATCTAGGTAAGGTTTGAAGTAGGGAAACTGCTGTTCTACTTTTGGTAATCCAGAACGCTGAAACACTACGGAAAATCCTTTAGTGGCGACAAAATCGCGGTTGAGGTTGTTGATAGCAAAGTAAGGACAAGCTTGGATTTCTCCCCACAAGTTGTTTAGATAATCGCTGGGGAAGGCGTTGGTTTGTTGTTGATAGTGTTTCACGGGGGATATGAGAGAAATATGCTTATAAATCGATGTTCTACAAATTCTCGCACCAATGGTGCGAGAATTTAATTATTTATCCCGCAATAAAAACTTCATCATCTGGAAGACGTAATTGTTTAAACTTCATTGCCATTGTTAAAATTCCTGACAAGCCTGAAAAGAATCTATATTCTTTCTCCATATCATTGCAAACAATGTTTATTGGATAAGAAATAATTCCTTGCTTGTTTAATTGAAAAATTACAGCAGCATTTGTTCTGGGGCAAATAATTACTCCTGGTAAAAGATGCCTATTCAAAGATTGTATTTGGTCTGTGGGTCGTGTTCCTCCTCCAAGAGTGCGGATGATTCGACAATTTTTAAAAGCTGTTAATTTATTAAGTTCTGTACTGATAAATTCTTGCCAGTTATCAGTGTAGCGTAATTCAAAACTCAATTGATAAGTTTCAGTAGCACGACTGATGACTTCAATATAATCACCATTTTGGACAAATTCGTAATAGCGTAATAGGTGAAAAGGATCTAGTCTTGTTTCCTCCGATTCATCTAGAATAAAACCATGAGGATCACGAATGGAAAGACTTTCAAACAGACTAGAGCGAAAACTAAATAAAGGTGCATAGCTTGTACTAAAAACTTCAGCAAATTCTTTTAACTCAGCTAGTGCATCTTCATCTTTTTTAAATAAATCTACGTATTCGTGTAAAGTTGTACGTCCAGCTTGTAAGTCATCCCAATCTTCAGGAAATTTAGCCTTGATAAAGGTTCTGACAAAAGCCTGACCACCTTTGATATACCTCCAATCTTTTTTGATTTCTTTGGGCGTTTTTTTCGCAATAGTTTCAGCGCCTCGTAAAAGTTTCATTCTGTAGCGATAATCATCCCAAGTTCTGTTTCCTTCAAAAATAGATTTTAGAGTATTGAATAACTCCAAAATCAATTTTTCTTCAGCTAAACCTTCAAGCATTTCTTCCAATTCTAACAAGGGACGGGCAATTTCTAGAAATGCTTCTGAACGCCAGTAAGCTTTTAAAAAAGGCTTATCTAAACAGGGAAGTGTTTCAAGTAAGTCTTTTAGCGCTGTACGTCGCCCATTAGTATCTAGAGAGGTTAAACCTTCTTCCCAAGCGTTAGCAGGTAAGTAAGCAATAGCTTCTGAATCAATATTAGTTTCAGATTTACCCAATACACGCCCTACTCTACCAATTCTCTGCCAAAATGCGGCGCGATCGCGTGCTGAAAAAATCAACCAATCTAAATTTTGCCGTTTCGGTTCAGGATGTCTTTCAAAGTTAAATCCTACATCTACGGTGCTAGTAGCTAAAATAATTTGACACTGCATAGCCCTTTCTCTATCTTTTTTGGGTGCAGGGCCAGTTATACGCCCGATGTCATCACCAAGTCCTTGCTGTCGTAGTAAATCTGAGAGACGATTAATATTATCAAGAGAGTCAAGAATTACAGCCCCATTTTCATCAGGTCTTTCTCGAAAACGTTGGACAACTTCTGCTGCTAACTCTGCTAACCACTCTTCCTTACTATCTGGTTTTGGTCTTAATTCCAAATTAACTGCTGTTTGTGACGGTAAAAGATTAGTATTACCTGCTTCTCCATCAATTCTTGCTATCTTTACACCAGCCTGTTTTAAATTCTGCAATGCTAATTCACAAGCTGGTTCTGGTGTCGCTGTCAGCAATACTACCTTACGTCCGTTCTCGAAAAAGCGAAAAACTTGAGAATAAGCGAGATAAAACAGCATTCCAACTAGCTGTTTAGCATCGTAGAGGTGAAATTCATCAAAAATGACTGTCGAAAATTTGGTGTAAAAACTACTGGCGATATTACCTCTATCTAGGTTGTTATATGCAAAGAAAGTTGCATAGTAAAAGATATCAGGATTTGTGACTAAAATGATGGGTGTATTAGCCCCAACATCAGCAAAGACTGTAGCTGGATTCCGTAATACGTTATACAGCTTTTCCCCCGAACGACTGCCAACTTTATCGTTAGACCAGCTTTTAATATCTTTAGCAGAAGCTGATTTAACGATATGAGGTAAGTTAGCATCATTCACAAACTTTTTTGCTGCTTCTGTTTGCTGTTCAATTAAAGCATTAGTTGGAGCAATGTAAACAGCACTTTTATTTGGCTGATGTTTTAATACTGTTAGTCCTGCATTGGTTTTACCTGTGCCAGTTGGTGCTAAATCAAGGATAATATCTGCATCCTTAGATTGTTCAAAGACATCAACTTGATGCTGAAGTGCATTCCCCATAAAAGATAGTTCATCTGGCAAAGATGCACAAGCTGAAATACTGCGCGGTTCTAATCTGATAACTAATCTTTGATTACTCATTGTTACTTTCTCTACCGCAAAAATGTAACCCTGCTGGTACAGTCATTTCTCCAACTTGCCAAGCAGCACCCCGAAAACGAAGATTTTTAATGATGGGTGCAGGAGGAATAGAAATTAAATCGAACGCTAAAGCCTCTATTTGCTGTGGTAAATCAGCAGCATTTAGATAATGTTGACTTTGATATTCACCTTCTGGTAGTAGAGTCACAGAAAATTCATTCAGCACATTTACCTTGACTTTACTCATGAACTTACCAAGGCGAATATAGTTTGGTAATTGGTAATTTCCAAATACCAAAGTTTGAAATTTGTTTCTGCGTTCAATCATCCGCAGTCTTCCGGTTTGCGGAAAATTACTTGGTCTAAATGAACTTGGTTTTTTACCTTGGCGTTGTAATGGTAAATCTTCCCGCGCAGTAGCAACACGGTTATTAGTCATTGCATACCAGTAAGAATCAGAAAGAGCATTGAAACGTTCAAATCTGAATGTCACACTACCTACTGGTGAAGCTGGTAATATATAAAAATCTTGTGCGATTGGTTGTAAATCTTCTTTGTAGGTTGGTCGTCCGGTAGCCTGACCTTGGAGGCGATAGGGGGAATTTACTCTACCTAAAGCATAGGTAAGAGCATAATTCCCAATTACCCCCTCAGTGTAATAGGTATCAGACAACTCCCTAGAGGCAAAAAAGACTGGTTCAAGACAGTATAATTCAACAAGTTTTGCCTGCTGAAAAGGAATTGTTGACATAACCTAAATCTCTACTTCAACTGGTGTATTCTTGCCTTTCGCCTTAGCCTTTTTCTTTTCAGGTGCAACCTGACGGAAAGATTCATAAGATTGAGTTAAACGCTTGAGAAAATTATCACGTTCAGCTTCTGACCAATTAGTTTCTACATCAGTCAGCAAATTGGCTAATTCTTCTTCAGATAGCTGCACAGAAACCCCTCTCTTATTTTTCCAATTAGCAATTACTTGTTTGCTGGCTGTAATTAATTGATTAATATTCAAAGGATGTTCTAAAGGTTTACCTAATACGTCATAAGTAGCTTGTACAAGTTCTAGAGAACTAGGAAGTTCGGTAATACTACCAAATACACCTAATATCTCGTTTTCCATACGTCCAACACGACTGGAAACCGCACCGTAACGACTTGTGAAAAGAATATTACCGATGATATAGCGCAGTTCATCCGCAGTTACATCTTTTAGGGTGACGACATCTAGAAAATGAACTCCTGGTTTGATGTATTCGCTGGTATTTAAAGCTGTTGAGGCGTTACCTTTTTCATCGCGCATTGTACCAGTTTCGTAGATGGCGTTTATGGTGCGATCGCCTACAACATCACTAGCAGGTAAAATACTAAAAGCATCTTCAGTCCAAATGCGACTTTTTTGAGCGCCACCCCCACCAGCCGCGAAGCCGTAGAGGAAACAATCTACACACATTTCACAAGGTGCATTAGTATTTAAAGAACAAAGAGAGCCATCTTTCGGGTTGGTGTATAAAAGTTCATACGCTCTTAAATGTTCTCGTCCGTAGCGTCTTTCTGGTGCTACTTGTTTACGCTTAGTCATTACCAAGCGTTGAATTATAGTTTTTTGATTTTCACCCTCTAAACCAGCTTGGACAAATTCGCTACACATTGGCTCACCTGAACCTTCTGTGCGAAAGATAGTTTCAGAATGGGTTGTTCTTAAAACAACTAAAGTAATAAAACGTCCTTTGGGGAAGTTCTCATAACTTGTTGCTAGAACTGAAGAAAGTTTTGAAATGGACATGATGAAAACTCCTAATTATTTAAACAGTTGTAGTTGTTTCGACAGATTCATCTTCAGGTTGACTTTTGAGTTGTTTCCGTGCTTCTTGAAGAAAGAATAAATAAGCAGCTTCTAAAGTTTTTTGGTCAGATAAAAACTTTTCAGGACGTGCTGAATAAACCTCCTCATATAGTTTTCGTAATAGCTCGTAATAACGCTTGACCTGTTCATACTTTGTCGCACCTACGCCATGCTCACGGATACGGTCTAAGCGAGTATGATATTGCTGTACTAAAGCAGCAAAAATTACATCTAAACCCAAATAAGGCTTTTGAGAACGAATCGCAGCAATAAAGGCTGTAAACGGTTCTGCTTGAGCAGTTCGTTTAAAAGAACTTCCCCAAATTTTTCCCTCTGCTGCAACTTGAGCAGCTTCTCTAAGATATTTAGTTAAGAGTAAGTTTTCATCCGGCATAAAGCTCTCCAGTAAAGTATTTAACGGCTCACAAATGCGACTCCAAATAACGCTCAAATTTGGTTCATCTTGTTCCCGCAGAGTCCAACGTAGCAAGACATAATAAAGTTCAATTGATCTGACACAAGCACGAGCCAAATCATACAAACAATCATCAGCTTTCTGAATACTTGCAACAGATGTTGCTAGTTTGCCAATGCAACGTAGTCGCTCAAGAATTTTTTCTGCATCTTGGCGTTGCTGATATTGTCCATTTCCTAATAAAGTTTGCAGTGCAGAAGGAATTCCCTCTATTCGTCCATAAACATCATTAGATAACTCCACCTCTAGATTGCTACTCAAGGTAAAAGGAAAGCCAATATCTAAAGACAAGGAAATTTCTAAAGCAAGCCTCAGTGATTGTAGTAAAGCTAAAGAATTATTAACATCTCCCCAAAGTAAAGGAATAATGACAGATGTATGAACAAAATCAGGACGCTTTGGTAATGCTAAACCGACTACTTTGTTAGCTTTAAATTCAAGCTGATTATCTCTATACAATTTCAATTCATCAATAGTGACAGTACCACCTTCAGCATTTGTCGCTGCAAGTTGTTTTAAAAGTCCACGCCAAATCCTCAAAAGTTCTGGAGCAGAACCTTTAGGTAATGCTAAGTGCAAATAAAGCGGGTCTTGTTTGTTAACATTAGGAAAATTTGCGCCAACCGCCATTAATTGATAGGCTAAAGCTGCAATTGAATCTGCTTGTCTTTTCGGTTCAGCACTGATACCACCTGGTAAGCGATTAGAAAAAGCTTGTACCTTTGTACCAGGAGGCATATTATCTGAAATTAGCTCATCTATATCAGTAGAAGTAGAACCTAAAGAGCATCTTTGTCTGGGATTTGCTTCTACATAAGCATTTAAATCATTAGCTCCATTTAACCGAATAGCAAAAGGTAAATTTACCATTCGGCTAACGGCTGCAATCATTTCTTCAGATACTTCTGTTTCTTCAGATATTTGTGTACTTTCCTTTCTTAGTTGGAAAGATTCTTTTAGAGCTTCTTTTATACCCTCAATTCCTTTAACAGCAGCCTTAGCAGCAAATAAAGGTCGCCCATATTGACCGTTAAATGGCTCAATTGCAATACGTTGCTGTTCAGATATACCAGTATGATGAGCAATTTTATCGCAAACTTCTTTAGGGCTTAATCCTGATTCTCTATAACTGAGGTAAGCTGCTTTTAAACCTTCAGATATGGCAAATTCTTCTGCATTGCTTACAGCTAATAACTGAAGTTCAGCCGCTTTTATGAGTGCATCTGTACCAGCCGCTTCACCCCACTTAGTTACATCTTTAGCAATCTTATCTGATTTGTATCCAGCTTTTTTCCTTAGTAAAAAACTGATAAAGTTAGTTTCGTGAGCAAAAAAATGTTCACTGAGGTTTTTGAGATGTATACTAAAGAAGCCTTGAGACTACACCCTAATCCCTAGCAGGGATTGAAATTGTAGAAAAGACGTGATCAAGGCGTTAACATAACTTCATGAATCCCTATCAGGGGTTGCAAGCCAGGGTATAGCTCTGGCTTTTTTCGTATCTGCCTAACGAGTAACATTGTGTTTTTTGGTGTTGAAATTATTGATTAACTTGGTATACATATAAAATAGCTATAAATACCATTTGTGTCAATAGTGTAAGTACAATTTATAGATGCCCAGAAAAAAAGAAACGATTACACTGTCAATTCCGCCAGGAACTAAGGAAAAACTAGAAGCGATCGCTCGCCGTCTCAATATCAATTGGGGCAAAGAACCCAGTATTTCGGGGTTAATAGTAGCGATCGCACAACAATCTGTAGAGGTCGGAAAGCCCTTTACACTTGACTCTAACCAAGTTAATGCCTTACAGCAAGCGATTAGAGCTTTAAACGATGCAGGTCACATTGGAGAAGCGCAAACTGTACTTGCACTTTTGCTGGAACATGGCAATCTCGAAGCACCTCTTCGTCAATCGCTGATGAAACAACTTAGTCAACCTATCCAAGAATGGCGAAATACGATAGAAGAACTAAGTAAAGCCAAACAGCCTTTCTATCTGCTATATCAAAACTCTCAAGGACAGGAATTAGATTACAAAGTTCGTCATACTGAGGTGCGCTTTTTTGAGAAACGCTTTTATCTGATGATTTGGTGTGAAGAGACAGCAGATGTAGAAAACGATATCCCAGAATTACCCGAACTTTGGCACAATCGTTGCTTAAGCTTTGAGCGAATTAAGTCTGTTGTCCCTACAAGTGGAGATTGGCGGGGTGAACTTGATTATGTAAAAGTGCAATTACACTTTCGTGGTTGGCTAGCTAAAGCCTATCAACCGAAAGAAGATGATATTGAGGATGAGATGATTAATAATGTGCGTCAGGTGGTGCGGCGAGTAGCTAATCCCTTCTGGTTGATTCGAGAAGTATCACGGTATTGGGAAGATTGTGTGATTCTATCACCTGCGAGTCTGCGCGATCGCCTCAAACAAAAACTCCTCACCCTCTGCAATTTATACGACATCGAAACCAGAGGATGAAAGAATGCCAGAAATTAGCCGTTTTTTCGGAATTATCATCACGATGTACTATAACGACCATCCACCGCCACACTTTCACGTTCGCTACAATAACCAGAAAGCTATAGTCAGCATCCAAACCGTGGAAATTCTAGAAGGAGAACTGACTCCCAGACTCTTGAAACTGGTAACGGAATGGGCAACTTTGCATCAAGCCGAACTGATGGAAGACTGGGAACTCGCTAGAGACAATCAAACCTTACAGAAAATCTCCCCATTAGATTAAATCATGCTCAAAGATATTATTGCAGTTGAACCAAGAGAAAACTATCAGCTTCACATCCGTTTTGAAGATGAAATTGAAGGAATAATTGATATTAGTAAAATTGTTAAATTTACAGGTGTATTTGCGCCTCTGCAAGATAAAGAATACTTTGCTACAGTGTGCGTCAACTCTGAATACGGAACGATTCAATGGGAATCTGGAGCTGACTTAGACCCAGATGTTATTTATGCTTTAATTACAAAACAGCCGATTCCACAATATCAACTAAGTGCTGTTTCAGCTAATTCTGCTGATTGAAATTACAAAACCCTTAGTTGGATTTTATTTGGTAGATAAGATGTCTACCAAATTTAATTATCAGTCTTATTCAAATGATAGGTATTCCTTAATACTTTTACCTTGAAGCATCCACAACTTTCCAGTTACTTCTGCGGCATTTAGCCCCTGAATCAGTGTCTCTATTGCTTCTTGCCAAAATGCAAAATTAGGACGAGAGGGTAAGCGAATAATCACAATTCCTGGATAATCAGAAGGATTGTATTTTAGACGATTTCCAAATCCGCGATCGCAAGTAACTAAACATCTACCTTCACACCTACAAACATCAATAACTTCGGTTCTTCAGTATCTGGTGCAGAACTTAAACCTTGTCCTGGGACTGTTGCAATATCATGTCCTGCTAATTGCAATAAAGTTACAACGCGCAAGTCGATATTTTCATCTAGCTTTAATTTCACGCACTTGCTTCCTTCTTCTTTGTCAAAGGAAGTTCCACAAAAACATCCCGCGCCATCTCTGCACCATAGGCGATACAAGCCAGTACATCTTCTCTTTCTATACTTGGATAAACTTCAAGAACTTCTTCGATTGTTGTACCACCAGCTAAATAGTCCAAAATTAGTGATACCCAAATCCGATGTCCGCGAATGCACGGTTTACCGAAACAAATGTTTGGGTCGATAGAAATTCGAGACAGCAAATCATTGTCACTCATACTGCTTTACCTTTAATAGCGTCTAGTTCTAAGATATTGAATTTTCCTTCACCTTTTTCCCTCTCCGACTCGGAGAGGGACGGTTTTACATAGTAAAACCAGGGAGAGGTCTTTTTTCGCTCAACATACTTGACAAAACTACATTTCCATAAGATGCACTCATGTAACCGTTATGTGCGATCGCCTCTAGTCATGTACACTACGTAAGTAAGACAAATGACCTAATAACAAGGCTTCCAGACATCAATTCTGAAAATTAAAGAAAAAAATAATTACTAATTGCCTAAAAATTCCGGTTTTTTTGACTTTGGGATGATAAATAAAAATAATAGCGTTGAATGTCATGCTTCCCTCTGCGAAGGATTACTGAAATTCTTCGCTGCCTTCAGGATGACTACTCACCACCAAATAACATCTGCCGCCAATCAGTTTTTTGCTGGAGATTCTGCTACATCAAAAGGCTCTACCACAAAACTTGCTCTAGATGTATCTAAGTAACTATGCTGATAAAGTGTAAAGATGTCACCGGATCTAGGAGTGAATTTTAAAGCAATTGTAAAGGAATTTGTACCATTTTGGCAGGTTTTTATCGGAAAGATGGGATATTAGTAGATTGTACAAATCTTTATTGTTATTCATTATCTACCCAAAACTGCTAAGTACAACCAAATACCGACACAGATAAGTTTAAGTAATTTAATGAAGTAGGAAATAATACATGGTATTATCACTGTCTTCTCATAACGTTATTCAGTATCTGCAAGAAGCGGGGCTGTGTAGCTCAGAAGATGACGCATCAGATAAATCTGAGTTGCCAGGAAGTAGTAAGAACAATTCCGATTTACTCGTGACTCTAGCAGATAATCGGAAACTGCTCATTAAACAAGAACGTAACGTTAAAATCAATGACGGCGCTCCTCGTGAATTGTTTCAGGAGTGGCTATTTCATCAGTTGCTCCAGCAGTTTCCTGTTCTTGGCAATATTTCCGCGATCGCACCGTTGGTAGTTCATTTTGATGAAAAAAATTTCATCCTTGTCCGTAACTACTTAAGTGAATATCGGGAACTTGCGACATTCTACCACAACAATGAGATTTGTCCACAAGAAATTGCTACAGCCATCGGCACTACTTTAGCGGGACTCCATCGCGCAACCTACAACCGCCGAGAATATAAGGATTTCATGGCAACTGCTCCCCAAGGAGAGTTTCGCTATGGCTTTTACAATCCGGCGCAAGGGGTAGAGTCAATTGGCCCGGAGATTTTTGGCACAGTTCCCACGGATGCGCTGAAATTCTATCTACTCTACCAGCAATCGGAGAGTTTGGAATCTGCGATCGCAGATTTGGCTTATGCCTGGAATCCTTGCTGCTTGACTCACAACGACCTGAAATTGAACAACATTTTGGTTCATTCCAGATGGGATAAACTAGACAATTGCCTAGTAAAACTAATTAATTGGGAAGCTTGTTCTTGGGGAGATCCAGCTTTTGATTTAGGTACTTTACTAGCAAGCTATTTAGGAATTTGGCTCAATAGCCTCGTCGTAGATCCCACCATTGAGTTACAAGAATCTCTACATCTGGCGTTGACACCGTTGGAGAGTTTACAACCTTCAATTATTGCTCTAATTAGAGCTTATCTAAATGCTTTTCCCATGATTTTAGAATACCGTAGTGACTTTATTGTGCGCGTTATTCAATTTGCGGGGCTAGCACTGATTCATCAAATTCAGGATATGATTACCTGCCGGAAATCCTTTAATAATGCTGATATTTGTATGCTGCAAGTGGCTAAAAGTTTACTCACTATGCCGCAGCAAGGCGTACTGACTATTTTCGGGATATCAGAGTCAGAAATCCTTAACCCTGTTGGAAAAGTTCATAAACTTCCTCAGCCTGTAAAGGAGCCACAGCTACTTCGACTCTATTACGAAAAAAACCGGCTTCGGGGTTGTTAATAGCAGGGAGTAGAACAACTCTGAATTCTGACTCCTGAATTCTGTTTTTTAAAGTTTGAATTCTAAATGGATTAATGCTAAATTACTCTATCAATCAACCACTAACTTCTCTATTCGACATTGCTAAAAATATTCAGATTGAGTCAAATTTTTGTATTTATCATCCCAATTATCAACCCTTTGCTCTACCAACGAAAGTAGCAGATAGATTTCAGCAAAATTCTGTAGACTTACAACAGAAATATCTCAGCTTATTGCTGCGAAACTTTCTTTATGGGATCTATTACAATGGCTCTCTACAAAGTACCTTAGCAGTCAATAGTGATAGTAATAATTGCCCGCCAAAGCAGAATTTAGCAGATAATTCCATCTTAGAAATTGATTGGAACTTTTACGAGCATCTACACGCCAGTAATCACGGCATAGGTTACTTTGACCCTCGATGGGAGGTTCTGCGGAAAGAACCTGATGGTACTATGGCCGTGACTAAAGGCGGTTTAACACTTTATATTGAGCCAGACTGCCATCTAAAATCCAGCAAGAAATCTACCAAAGTGGGAGATATGGTGGCAATCTGGATGCCCAAAAATCGATTGCAAAATGGCTGTTACTTAGCAGTTAGTAATGTTGGACAGGAACAGCAGAGCAATCCTGATGCTGATTTGGGAGCAGGGCGAATTTACTTTAACTTTACGCCATCTGGTGCGATCGCTCTCATGGAAAGTCTGACACTGCAATTGAACGCAGCGTCAATTCCCTTTAGCTTTCAAGTTCTTCACAATCCCTGTGCATACGGACGCTATGATTCGGGGCTACTCTACTTTGAACTCTCCGACTATCCAGCAATTCGTACAATCCTTCAGGCTATTTATCCAGAAAACCAATCCCATTTCCAGCCCGAAATCCCTTTATTTACAAAATTTTTAGCCCCAGGTTTAGGTTTAGCCGAGGAACCAACCCAAAAATTTGCTGCACAAGAAAGTTTTGGGATGAACCGTTGCCAAATTGTCGCTAATGCTTTGTTGGAAGCTTGGCAAAAAGGCAAAAATGCGATGGAAGAACGGATGAGAGTTATTGACCAACACTTTGCGCGACACCTAATAGATTTACAGCGTCCTTATCTCAATCCCAGTTCTGAGGATATATATAAGCCGTTAAATTGATGGGGAATGGGGGAGAAGGGGCAAGAGGGCAGGGAGCAGGGGGAGCAAAGGAAGAACTACTGATTATTGAGCCATCCCCAATTCCCAATGCCCAAATTCAAAATTCCACAATTACCGGCGTATGGTCGCTGGGTTGGGTTAATTTTCTGGGTGCGGCATCAATGACACAACTTGTAGCACGCTCGTACAGCACGGGTGTGAGATAGTGATGGTCAATCCGCCAACCTAAGTTGCGACGGAAGGCGGCGGCGCGATAATCCCACCAGCTATAGTTTCCGCCTTCTGTGGTGAATTTGCGGAAAGCATCGGCAAATCCCAGTTGCAGAATATCCCGTAAGGCTTGGCGCTCGGTTTCTGTTGCCATAATGTGATTTTCTGTACTCACTTGCTCGTGAATATCCTTGTCTTCTAGGGCGATGTTGAAGTCACCGCACACACATATTGCAGGTTCTGACAGCACAAGCAGTCGCAAATACTCGTGTAGCGCTGTCAACCAGCTCAGTTTGTATTCATATTTTTCAGTTCCGACTGCTGCACCATTGGGAACATATAAATTAACAATCCGAACACCATCAATTACACCTGTAATTACCCGCTTTTGCTCATCCCATTCGTGGTGTAAATCTGGCAAAATCGCCCTAAAACCGCTACTTACGTTTAAAAGTGGCTGGTGGCTAATCAGGGCTACGCCGTTATAAGATTTTTGTCCAGATATATAAAGGTTATAGCCCAACTGCTCAAAAGGCGATCGCGGAAACTCAGCATCCGCAACTTTGGTTTCTTGCAAGCAGAGAACATCAACAGGATTATTAGTTAACCAATCAGTAACCTGTTCGAGGCGAGTGCGAATTGAGTTGACGTTCCAAGTAGCGATTTTCATTAGTTATCAGAATTTTTTGTAAATTAATAATTACAAATTATGTAATTATTGTACAATTACTTAATATTTATAATTTCTTTTCCATTTGCCAATTACGTTTAAACAAACCTTTAATCATTTGATCCCATTCAATATTTTAGTATTATCAGCTACCAAATATTCAATTTTGTAAGTTCTGCTACAAAATATTCTACTTCATTATGATCCCCAAGACAGATGCAACAAGTAATTGATTTGCTATAGGTTATAAATGTAGCTCAGGGTTGACTTTTGCCGATAGTCCTTTAGATTTGTCGGTAAAAGATTTGCTAGACGGTTAACCGTTATTGCGCTTTTGGTAGCCTGTTAGGTTAATTTAAATTTCAAAATAGTGAGTAGAAATGCTCTGTTCTCATACAATAATGATGCAACTCATCATATTGAGGACAATTTTATAGACTGAACCAAAAAAACTTATGAAAATCGCTCAAGTTGCCCCCTTATGGGAAAGAGTTCCACCTCTTAGTTATGGAGGGATAGAACTGGTAGTGAGTCGCTTGACTGATGAACTTGTTAGTCGCGGTCATGAGGTAACTTTATTTGCCTCTGGTGATTCTCAAACTTTGGCTCATTTAGAAGCAGTTTATCCACGGGCATTACGCTTAGACCCAAATGTTAAAGAGTATGCAGTGTACGAAATGCTAGAACTAAGCCGAGTTTACCAACGTGCTAAGGAATTCGATCTTATTCATTCTCATGTAGGGATTTCGGCACTACCTTTAGCGAGTTTCATAACAGCAACTTCTACAGTGCATACCCTGCACAATAATTTTACAAACGACACCCGTCATGCATTTAGCTACTACCAAAAGCAACCTTATGTCAGTATTAGTAACTCGCAGCGTCAAGTCGATCTAAATTATGTTGGCACGGTTTATAACGGAATTGAGCTAGCAGATTATCCATTCGTAGCCCAACCGTCAGAACCTGTATATTTAGCATTTTTAGGTCGTTTTTCGCCAGTAAAAGGGCCACACCATGCGATCGCTATTGCAAAGCAGACTGGTTGGCATTTGAAGATGGCAGGAAAGGTTGATGTCGGAGACTCTGAGTTTTTTGAACAAGAGATTGCCCCCCACATTGATGGTCAGCAAATTGAATATCTAGGTGAAATTAACCACGCCGAAAAAACTGAACTTCTGGGGAATGCTGCCATAACTCTTTTTCCCATTAACTGGCAAGAACCTTTTGGGTTAGTAATGACTGAATCAATGGCAACTGGCACACCAGTTATTGCCATGAATTTTGGCTCCGTACCTGAAGTTATTGCCCACGGGAAAACAGGTTTTATCTGCAAAAGCTATGCAGAAATGGCGGCAATGATTCCCCTCGCTTTGGAACTCGATCGTCAAACCTGTCGAAAATATGTAGAAAACAACTTTAGCGTTAGCCAAATGGTTAACGGGTATGAAGCTGTTTACAGACAAATTATTAAAGACCGCATAGAATCGAATGGTCGCATTCATGCTACCAAAATCAATTTTTAATCAACTGATTTTTTTGCTGAATTTAAAACAACAAATTTTTTTAAGGAGGATATTGGTATGAGTACGAAAGCCAACACCTGCCCGTGTTGCAGTGGTTCCCTCCTGCGTCATGCCCGTCACGGTGAACTATATTGGTTTTGCCTGTCGTGCAGACAAGAAGTGCCACTATTAACTGCTACTCGCTTGCCTAATGTGGAAACCCGGAACACCGGAGTGCTTCCCCAGCCAGTGGTAAATACTTAGTTTTTGCAATTTGTTTAAGTTAAGTTAGCAAGGGCTGTCATTTGTCCTTGGTCATTAGTCATTAGTAAGGGCTTTATACCAATTTAATGTGAAGCTGCACTAAATGAGTAACTCTCTATTCTTGGCGTACTTGGCGTACTTGGCGGTTCGTTTAATAAATATTCTGTGCATCTTCATACAAAATTGGTATTAAGCCTGTTTACGTTTCGTAATATATAGGATTACTATTTGATTTTGAACGAAATTAGGTATTGTAGAGTGTGTTAGAACAGAGTTCGTAACGCACTATGATCGCGGGTTTGATGCGTTACGCTGTCGCTAACACATCCTACGTATATTTTCAGGAATTAAACCGGATTCCTATAATTTGGTTTATTTCTACCAAGTTACCTAGATTAATAAAATTTGACTAAAAATCAAGACTGATTTGTTTACACCTATCAATTAGCTCAAACTGGTAAAATCGGATGGAGCTAATTGATAGGTTTTAAATTTTGTTAGCAGCGTTACTTTATGGGCAAGAAGATTTACGCTTAGAAAAAGTTGCTGACCCCACTCCTGCGGCTGGCGAAGTTGTGATGCAAGTGGAGACAGCAACAACTTGTGGTACAGATTTGAAAGTCTGGCGGCGTGGTGGTCATGCCAAGATGTTGAAACCGCCGACGCTGTTTGGTCATGAAGGTGCTGGGCGAATTGTTGCCTTGGGTGCAGGGGTTACAAATTGGCAAGTGGGCGATCGCATCGTCGCTAATAATTCCTCCCCATGCATGAAGTGCTTCTTTTGTCAACGTCAAGAGTATTCATTATGTCCGAATCTGACCTGGAATAATGGTACTTTTGCAGAATACTTGAGAATTCCCGCACCGATAGTACAGCATAATTTATTGCATATACCCGATGAGTTGCCGTGGGAATTGGCAGCCATGACGGAACCCTTAGCTTGTGTATTGCATGGTGTAGCCCGTTCTAATATCAAAGCTAAAGATAAAGTAGTCGTCTTAGGAGATGGGGCGATCGGGCTGATGTTTGTGGCGGCGTTGAGTGAGAAAGCCGAGGTTTTGCTGTGGGGAGGTAATCACCATCGGCTAGAAATTGGTCAGAAATTGGGTGCAACCCAGACCTTTAATTATCATCAAATCTCGGATATTCCTAGTGTGGTGAAAGAACTTACCCAAGGATGGGGCGCAGATGTAGTTATTGAAGCGACAGGTGTACCAAGTGTTTGGGAAACTGCGATCGCCTGCGCCCGTCCTGGTGCAACAGTCAACTTATTTGGTGGATGTCCACGGTATACCAGCATTACTCTTAATACAGAACAGCTGCACTACAGCGAACTGACCATTAAAGGCGTGTTTCATAATACACCTGAGTATGTGCGGGAAGCATTGGCACTGATCGCTAGTCGCAAAATTTCCTTTGAGTTACTTATTAGTGAACAGCGGCCATTAAAAGATTTAGAACAGGTGTTTGGTGAAATGAAGGCACGACAGGTAATTAAGGTAGCAATGATTCCTTAATTTTTTGCAGAATATAGTAGATGCTCTGAGTCTAGCCAAACAATACCCATTAGCGCTCTTTTATGACTCTGATTAAAGAAAAAAATATAGGTTGGGTTGAACAAAGTGAAACCCAACAAAACCAAGGATTTTTCGTGTTGGGTTTCGTCCCTCAACCCAACCTACTCGTAAATTTATCAAAGCCTTAAAAATCAAGGGTTCTGAATTTTTATTTAACGAGAGTAATAGAAGAGCGTTAGACTCGAATCCACATCAGGGCGAAGAGGGCACAAGGGGAATACCAATGCCCCTCATCAGTGCTGAGTTCTGAGTTCTGAGTTCTGAGTGCAACGGGATAGACCAATGCCCAATGCCCAATGCCCAATGCCAAAACTCAAAGACGATTAGTTTCTTTTGTAACTAACTTCCAGCCTTCAGCTTGATCAATTAGCTTCATTGAATCTAGTTGGAGATTGTTGAAAGCAGATGCATGAAGCAGAAAGTATGGTTGCCCGTTGTAGTGCCAATAATACTCCAGTTCGCCAACAGAAGCGGGAATGATGGTGCGATCGCTATAATAATCCAACGAGGGACGATGGTAGGGAAAAGACGTGTAAATCTTCTTCGTAGCTGGATTTGCCCGTACAATCATTGCGGCGACTGGTTTAACTGGATAAGCTTCAGATAATTCCCAAACCCAGTAGTTAGATTTCATTAACAGCAGCAGCGAAAGATAACTTCCCCAAAACAAAATCTTCAAAAATTGCCCGTCGCCTCGTTCTGCCAAAATAGCCGCTAAGGTCATTGTTAAGGCTACTGCTGCAAAAATCAGTTGTAAGTCTGTTTTTGGTGTACCCCAACTGAAATAAATGCTACCAGCAGAAGCGACTACTGCAAGTATTGCTAAACCAGCAACCCAAGCGCGGGGATAGGATGAGAGTAAAGGCGAATTTTCTGTATCTGATAATTGGATACCAAAAGCTAAAGCTAAACTAGGGTAAATGGGGAATAAATACCAGGGAACTTTGGCAATCATGAAAGAAATTACCAGCAGATAAACACCACTCCACGCCATTACTAGCTTTGCCCAGCTAAGGTTGCGATTTTCCCAGGTTAAGCGGACAGTTTGTGGTAAGAATAATAACCAGGGCCATGTGTATTTGAGAAGTTCAATAACATAGTACCAAGGGGGTTGAGAATTCCCCTCTGCAACAGAGCCAATTCGGTCTAGTGATGGGTTTACAACGCCAATCTGAGCGAAAGTGTAACCATAGTGAATTAGTTGGGCGCTATACCAAGCAGCTACAGGCAGAATACCAATGAAGATTGCTAACCACAGATAGTAACAAGTGAGTAGTCGTGGTGTGTCCCAAAAGAGAAATACGATCGCGATCGCACCTAGTAATACGCCTAGCAATCCTTGAGTTAGGCAAATCAGCCCAAAACTAATACCAACACCAAGACAATAACGTAAATCTCGGCGCGATCGCAGCACGCACAACATCATCACCATCAAAAAACTTACCATCGCCCCATCCAACATTGCCAGGCGCCCATGACGCACTACAGGTAGCATTGTTAGATAAATCAAGGCGCTATAAATAGCAGCCCAACGTTGGCGAAATATCTCTCTAGCAATGCAATACAGTAAAGGGACAGATGTCGCTGTTAAAATTGCTCCAGGCAAGCGCGTTGTCAACTCATTTTCGCCTCCTAGAGAATAAGCCCAAGCAATGAGCAAATGCATCAAAGGTGGCTTGTTATGATATGGTTCACCTCCTAGCG
This sequence comes from Nostoc sp. 'Peltigera membranacea cyanobiont' 232, assembly GCF_002245985.1. NCBI lineage: Bacteria > Bacillati > Cyanobacteriota > Cyanophyceae > Nostocales > Nostocaceae > Nostoc > Nostoc sp. 'Peltigera membranacea cyanobiont' 232. The sequence goes on along the minus strand of NZ_NOLK01000123.1, from coordinate 3,633 downwards.
TTGGGTAAAGCCAACGCATTGAACCTGCTGGAGCGTGCCAAATTTCACGAGCAACCTGTGCCACAGTCCCTTCATCCCAATCTCGCAATGGCAATCCTCCTAGATTGATGCTAAACAGTAACACTGCTGCCAACAGCAATACTATTAGCCATACCCAATCAATCCATTTGCCAACCGTGCGATGCTGTTTTTCTAGATGACTCCAAATAAAGCTTCCTTCTTGCATATTCTATGTTAATCATTTTACTTGCTGGTTTGATTACATAGAGACATCTAGCGAATCTCCAATGCTGCCATCCAGTAGCAACGTATATTCTTAACAATTGCTAGTTTCCAAGATTAACTCAACTTTATCTAATTAGCGCTCTTTTTTGAAAAATTTATCTTAGTTAGTGAAATAACATATAATCCGATAAATGATAAAAAGAATACAACCAAGAAATTATTTATTACCTGGTTATTAGTCCGTAAATTAACTTGTATTTTATTTTAAATGTAATGCTTAGTTTCATTTTTGTCTGCTTAGTTTAAACTAGCTATATTCAGCACGATATGAATTAATTGCTACAGTTTTTAAATGATGTGCTGAATGTTTATAGAAATTTACTTTGATTTTCAAATTTTTCTTCTTGGCTTGTTCGTCATATCGTTTGGTGCATCTTCATAGAGAAATTGGTGTCAATATAAGATTTCAGTTTCTCAAGAACAATTCACGACTATTGTAGAGATGATTGTTAACTAAAATTCCAAATTAAGAAGTTTTGGCATTTTAAATTTAATTAAGCGATTATTTAATTGAAATATCTATGTTATACAATTTTCTCAAAGGATTTTTTACAAAAATAACCAGCTAATAAATTATTGGAGCCTATCAATGAATTTACCTGTGGTTGTAGATATTACTCTTGGCTTAGTTTTTATTTACTTAATTTTGAGCTTACTAGCTTCTGAAATTCAAGAACTGATTGCCACATTATTACAATGGAGAGCTAAACATTTAAAACTGTCAATTGAATTACTTTTGTCAGGTGGTAGTGAAAGTGACAAGTCAGATATTATTAATGCAATAAAGTTAGTCCAAACACTTTATAACGATCCTTTGATTAATACATTGAATCAACAAACCAAGGGAAAAGTAGAAAAGCATTTTCGGAGACTTACTAAAAATCCTGACGAACAAGTACTAGAAAAACAAAGCGGCCCTTCCTATCTTCCTTCTGAAACATTTGCAATTACTTTATTAGATACATTAAAAATTCCCCAGCTAATTAATTATGTAAAACATCCTAGTGAAGAAGCAAAAACCAACTTGAATCTGATATTAGCCTCTTACAAAGAACTTAAAAAAGGCATTAACGATCCAACAAGTGCAAGTTACACAAAGATTCAAGAAGTTTATGGAGATATTGACCAGAAATTTGTAGATTTTATTAATAATGAGTTACCAGATGAAGTCCCTGATAGTTTAATCAAAAGCCTTGCTGTGATTGCTCAACGTAGTAGGATAAAGGTTGGCGATCTCACAGAAGAAATAAATCAGTTTAAAAATGAAGTCGAAACATGGTTCGATCGCTCTATGGATCGAGCTAGTGGTGTTTATAAGCGCAATGCCAAAGGAGTTGCTATTTTAATTGGAATATCAATTGCCTTCTTAACCAATACTGATACATTTCACTTAATTAAAAGACTGTCGGAGGATTCAGTTATCCGCTCTACCATTGCTCAAAGTGCAAGCCAACGAATCGATTATATCAACGATCCAGCAGCCAGAAGGGACATTGAAAAACTATTAGGCAATGCTTCTATACCCATTGGATGGCAAAATATTAATCAACAGTTTGAGTTATTAGATACTACGAAATCGAATCTGGTTTACATTAGAATTTCACAGGTTATCAAATTAATTTGTGGTTGGGTAGTGAGTGGTTTTGCTATTGCAATGGGTGCGCCTTTTTGGTTTGATATCCTCAATAAAGTTATCAATGTGCGAAATGCAGGGCCAAAACCTGTTGCGTATACGAAGGATCAACCATCTCAGAAATAGTCAATTTTAGCCAGGGCGAATAGAATGATGCCTCTGGCACGCCTGCCGTAGGATGCCAAAGGGCTGTAGGGCGAACGCGGCTATACAGACAAAACCCACCTTCAATGGTTAAGGCAAGAGACGCGATGAATCGCCGTCTTTACAAGAATCAGTCCTTTGTAGAGACGGCGATTTATCGCGTCTGGCGATTTATATATGATTTATAGCCGTCCCTTTAATTTAAAAAATAAAAATAACTTGGAGTTTTAATTCTTTATCCTCAAGAGTAATCTCAATTTTTCTGATAAATTCTCGAAAGTAAAATCGTCGCTCTGTTTCCGACAAATCTAACCAAAATTGTGGTATGGAAACAGCTTGAGCAACAGAACGCAAGTTAACTGGGGGAAGCGTCGCCAACTTTGCTTCGAGTGCAGAAATTTCTGTGCGGAGTTTGTAAGCCCTTAGCTTTGCTGTTTCAACATCTAAAATTCCAGTTTCAATTAAACCGGGTAACTGAGCAAGTATTTCTTGCTGACGAGCGATCGCTTGTCCTAAACTATTCTTGACTGCATCCAATTGCGGAAAATTCATCCCCGCTACAGCTAAGGGTAAGTCACGACAAACGGTTTCAATTGTATGTTCCAACACCTCTTGGTAGGGAATAGCCTTACACTTGGGGCGTTGAGGACAGCTAGTAGAACGTAAATAAAGATACTCCTTATCTTGGTTGCGTTGGGTGACACGAGTAACCGTCAGATGTGACTGACACTCAGCACACACAACCAATCCAGCTAAAGAACGCCTAGCACTAGCAGTTCGGGATGGTAAACGGCTGTTACGGCGTAAAAGTCGGTCAATTTGGGCTGCTTCTTCCTTAGAAATTATCGGAATGTGGGTATTGGAAATAATTTCACCATTTTGGTAAGCTGTATTGCCGCGATAAACTGGATTAGTTAGCCAGCGTCTTCCTGTGGTTACAGAGATTTTTTTGCTGTATTTTTTCGCCAAATAACGAACTGAACCTCGCAGGGAACCATAGAGTAAAAAGTGTTCAAAAAAATCTTTGACTACTGGTGAAGTACTGCGATCGATATTATATTGTCCCTTACCTCTGCGATAACCGTAAGGAACTTTACCGGGTGGCGGTGCAACTTCAAGCCGATTACGGGCGTGTCCTTGACGGATGCGACGACTGCGTTGTTGACGTTGAATTGCATTGAGCAAATTTAGCAAGTCAGCGCCGAGAGGGTAATTTTCGGAAGTGTAGGGTTGTTCAGTGGCAATTATCGCTACTCCCATCGCTTCGAGTTGATGCAAGCGATCGCTAATTTCTTCTACAGTATCCCCTAATTCTTCCAATCGCCGAATCAAAAGATAATCTGCTGGTTGAGTTTGGCAATCGGTAAATAATTGTTGTAATTGCGATCGCGCAGCGTGTCCAAAAGACTCTCGCTTGCCAAAATCTTCATAAACCCGATCCACCTCCCATCCCCAATCAGCTCGATCGGGAGCAGATTCTAATAGCGGATTGGTATAAGAGTAGGCAATTATTTTCATTACTCATTACTCATTACTTATTGGGAATTGGGCATTGATTATGCTTCTTATCT
>NZ_NOLK01000122.1:0-24599 GCF_002245985.1 Nostoc sp. 'Peltigera membranacea cyanobiont' 232 | reverse complement strand
GGTTCGGTATCCCTAAAAGCGTCGCTCTTTCGCGCTCCGCTTCCGGCACTTATTCAATATACCGAACCAATCTCCTCATGTCAACTATTTTCTCCAAATTTCTTTGGGACTGTTTTTCATCGCCCTCAAAGCCTTAGACTGTAAGACTTTTAAGCTATAGTATTTCTGGAAGTTACTAAGGAAGCAATAAGTTTGTGAGCAGTTCTGCTGTTTTACCCCCTTGGCTGGTTTTAGATCCTCTTTTGCGTAGTTGGTTGTTGGAGGATATTGGCCGGGGCGATCGCACAACAAATACACTACTAGTAGAAGATGTGACGTTAGGCAAGGCTTTATGGATAGCTAAAGCTTCAGGCATAATTGCTGGCTTACCAGTTGCAGCTAGAGTATTTCAGATTTTGAATGAAAAAGTTAGCTTTACGGCAGTGGCAGATGAAGGTGCGTGGTGTGAGCATGGACAGGTGATAGCTGAAATTTCTGGTTCGCTGGATGCGCTGCTGATGGGGGAACGGGTCGCGCTCAATTTGGCTATGCGATTGAGTGGGATTGCTACGCTCACTAATATATATGTAGAGAAAATTGCTGATTTACCTGCTCAGTTGGTGGATACGCGTAAAACTACACCAGGGCTGAGAATATTGGAAAAGTATGCAACTGCTTTGGGTGGGGCGATTAATCACCGTATGGGGTTAGATGATGCGGTGATGATTAAGGATAATCACATTGCGGCTGCTGGGGGAATTGGGGAAGCTGTTACCCGTATTCGTTCTCAGATTCCTTATCCCTTGACTATAGAGGTGGAGACGGAGAGTTTAGAGCAGGTCAAAGAAGCTTTGAAGCACAAGGCTGACATTATTATGTTGGACAATATGCCCTTGGATATGATGAGTCAGGCGGTGCAGTTGATTCGTCAGCAGGATAATGGGGTGAAAATTGAAGCTTCAGGGAATGTGACTTTAGAAACGATTCGCGGTGTGGCAGAGACAGGGATTGACTATATTTCTAGTAGTGCGCCAATTACTCAATCGAAGTGGTTGGATTTGAGTATGAGGATTGTACTTTAAAATAAGGCGAATCAACTCACTGTAAAGGTGGTAGAGTATTACGTTTTAGAGGGTTTAAATTTTACTAAATATAATCTATTTATACTTACCAGACTGTTGAAGTTGCTATGGTCGCTACAATCCCTAATGTGACTAATTTTAACCTAACTCTAATATCGTTCAAAATCTATAAAAATAAAGTTTTTTCAGAAAGACTTAATTTACTTAACTTAGGAGTTCCTAAGCAATACTCCCACGCTTTCTGGCTTCTTTATAGGAAGTTCCAACATTTTTTAAACCAGCTTTAATCATTTGTTGTTCGAGGAGGGCAAAGAAACGCGCTCGATCGCCACCTTTTACCACTGCTTGATTATGCGCTTCGGCGATCGCTACAGGGTAGCCATATCCTTTTTGCACTTGTGCTAGCATCAGTCCCAATGCTTGGTCTAACATGGTTACATTCTCTGCTACCCATGCTGGAACTTCGATTCGGGCGATTTCAGTGCCAACGTGAACATAGCAAAAATAAATAGTTTGATCGCCATAGAGTTCGAGAATCGGGGAATTACTCCGCCAAAGGGTGCTGCGTTGTCCTGGTTTGAGTCGGGTTGCCCAAACTGAAGTATCTCGCAACTGTTCAAAAATTTTACAAGCTACTTTTTCTAGCTGATTTGGGCAATAAGTTTTACAGTCTGGCACTGGATGAGGACAAGCCAACAACCTTAAAAAGTTCATTGTTTCGATGCTGCGAGAGGCGCTGAGATAACCCATCAGAGGAATTTGAGCATCACGCATTTGCTGCCAAGCTTCCAGGATGGGGGGTAAAATGCGATCGCGTGCATCTATCGGTAATTGTTCTAAAAACCAATAAATTAACGAACCATCTACCATCGCTAATGCTGGTGCTTCTCCTTTAGCTGCACATGCAAGTTCTGCCAAAACCGTTGCTTCGGAAGCAGTGCGGCGAAAACTCATCCATTCCTCGGTTCTAATTCCCCACTGTCGAGACATATATAAATCTTCTGGGCGATAAAATACTTCTGGCAAACTATCGAGTAGCGGATGGCGGTTTTGTGCGTAGTGTAAGACGACTCTGCCAATATTTAAGAGATAACAGTAAGCAATTTCATGATGGTTGGGGGCAATTTGGGAACCATCGGTAGCGATGACAGTATGAATTTTTGGCGGAACTGGGATATCGATGCAGGTTTCTAGCGGCTCAATTGGGGTAGCATTAGCAAAGAGAATGCGATCGCGCCATTTTTCCTGGCGATCGATTAAATCTTGTTGAGACTCATAAGCATTTTTTAAATGTTGTTGCGCCAATTCTAAACGCTGGCGACTGGCAGCAGCTTCTAAAGTAAGATGCTGGCTTAAGCCTTGCATTTGTCGCGCCAGTTTTGTTAGATCGAGCATAAAGGTAAGTTAGGAGTTAGGAGTTAGGAGTTAGGAGTTTTTCTACTTTCTTAGTATTTACCTACATCTTTATAAATCTCTCGCTTCGTTAACATTCCCCCTTGAAATAAATTTCAGGGTTAACAACTAAAGCCCTTTGATTCTCTAAAAAGGATTAAGTAGAGTCATTTTAGTACACTTGAGCTATGAGCCAGGAACTTAAGTTTCGGCGGGATGTTAGTAAGGGCAACAATTTGACTGCTATAACCCGCATTTCTCACAAGCTTCAGGCGTTTGATAGAGCAGAGGGGCAGAGGGGCAGAGGGGAAAGAACTTGGTATTTGAACTCTCCCCTGCTCCCCTGCACAAGCACGGGCTTTGAGAGGTGTGGTGAGAAATCCGGGTATAAATATCTAGGTAACGATCAGCCCTTTGAGGGAATACGGTTGAGTTAAGCATTTATGTCTTCTCTTTGTATTCTTTGCGTTAGCCTGCGGCAAGCCGCTTTCCGCCTACGTTAAAATAATTAACTTTGGCAAAGAGTTTTAGCCTTAACCGAACTGTATTGCCCTTTGAGGGTGAAGCCATTAAGAGATTATTGCAACATAATTTATATATTAAAGCCAAGCAGAGAAATCTTTGGCAAACTGAAACAGTGATAACAACTGAATTCGCGGCTCGTTTTGGGCAGCTTCCCTTTCTGCTTGGGTATTATAGCCCCAGTCTGCAAGGAACAGTTTCACCTCTTCAAGGTCTGTTTGCTGTTGGACTAACTCCAATGTCTTAAGTCTATCTTCTACAAACCAAAGACTAACTGACTTGTTTTCTGCTTCCTGCTTTAATTCTCGCAAAATTTCGTATTTGGGACGCTTGACTTCTTTACCAAAAATTGCTGCTGTCGGTAAATTCACTCCTTGCTGTTTGAGTAACTCTTGTACAAAACGCCCTTCTTTAGTTGTAACAATGTATAACTTAACTCCACTGTCAAGAGTTAATTTGAGTTTTTCTACTATACCCGGATAAAATTTATGCAGACTTAGCCAACCGTCTAAATCGGTGGTAATCCATTCATCCCGTTGGTTATCTAGTTTCGCAGCAATTTCTCTGGCTTGTAGCTTGTGATTTAACAAAAGTTTTGGGGCAATGCTTAACCATTCATGAAGAATTTTATCATCAGGAATTTCATCTACCAACGCTTTGATTAAAACGGGCATTTCCCAGCCTGTTTCAATTACAGGTCGCAGGCGGTAGAATCTCAAAGCTAAATCATCTGGTGGTGTGTCGTTAGTTGGCGACCAAATATCACAATAGGTGCGCCACGCTACCTCAAAATATTCAATTAGTCCGTCGCAAATCACTCCATCAAAGTCCAGGGCTAAAATTGTGGGACTACTTGCGGTCATTGTTTTGAGGATGAAACTGCTGTTGTCAGCTTACCCGACAATTTTAAATCATGCAGTAATTTTTGTGAGTCTTTTATAATAGACCCGCTAAATAAGGTAAAATCACTGACTGGCGGTTGGGATAAGACAGAAAAATACTAACCATCAATCGGGCCGCTCGCAAAGTTTAAGATCCCTACTGAAGTTAAATGTGCGATCTCATTACAGAATACTTTCTACTTAAGTCGATAGCGATCGCAACGAGATAAACTGTACAATTTGGATCAAAAATACGCCTTGGCATAGAGGTTAGGTGAGATGAGCGATATCCAAAGACAAACCGCTTTGCGTCCAGGCACATTTGGACGATCTGCTTTTTCAAATCCGTCCCTTGTCTCACCAACAACTCCAACACTGGCAAATCCAGTGCGCGGTTTTGCCATTGCAAATAATCCTCCGATTCAAACATCCTCCGAGGCATCAACCGACCCACAATTAGCCCAGTCTGCTGGGGAACAATCTTTAGAACCACAAGTTATCAAAAAAAAGCCAGTTCATGACATTAGTTCCATAGCGTTACGCCGTCCACAGACAAAACTCACGGTTGGAGAACCAGGAGATCGGTATGAGCAGGAAGCCGATAGCGTGGCTCATCGAGTCATCTCAATGCCTAATACTGCTGTGCAACCGAAGATAGCACCAGAAGAACAGACTCAAGAAGAACAGACTCAAGAAGAAGAAATACAAACCAAGCCTTCATTGCAACGAGCTATGAGTGGCAACTTGCAGGCTGGGGAAAATATTGAGAGTCGCCTGAATAGCAGTAAAGGTGGAGGAAGCCCATTAGGGGATGACGTGCGAGGCTTCATGGAACCTCGCTTTGATGCTGATTTTAGTCAAGTGCGAGTGCATACAGATGGTGCGGCTGTGCAGATGAATCAGGATTTGGAGGCGCAGGCGTTTACTCATGGTAGCGATGTTTACTTTGGGCAAGGAAAGTCGCCAGGTAATAATGAGTTGACAGCCCATGAGTTGACCCATGTAGTACAACAGACAGGTGGGGCATTGCGTAGAGATGTGTTGCAGAGAAAGCCAAAAGACCAAACAGTTACAGAACTTTCGACAAAATTGCCACTTACGCAAGCCAATGCAAGATTAATTGATGCTCATTATAATTTAGCCAGTGTTTGTGTAGATTTATCCGTGGCACAGACTGATTTAATCAGTACAAAATTAAGAATTTTCTCCCTAAATTACGATATGGCTTACAGCAATTACTCAAGAGTAATTGGTCAAGGAAGAGCAGAAGCACAAAATCAAACTCTTTGGAGAGGCATATTTTTAGGGATAGGAACGGGCATTTTAGCTGGTCTTGCTGCCGCCTATATTGCTCCTTCTACCGCAGCTGGATGGCTTGCTCTCACCCTTGCAGATGGACTTACAGCAGCCGGCTCTTCATTTTTACAAGCAACTGCATCTTCCGCAATAGCTCTTGCTGTATCAGATGCCATAACAACGCGAGGTAGTGATTTACAACCTGGTGGGCTTTCCCCTGATGTGCTGAAAAGTAATATTTGGCAACATGTAGCATCAATGTATCGTGGTGCATTGCAAACTAATAAAGTATTAGCAAACTTACATCGAAATACTGTTATTATTGAGCGATTAATTGCAGAAATGAGGGTACAAATTGCTGGTGGTGCATCAGAACATTCGGCGGCAGATATACTAACAGCAACTAATGCCATGATTGCTCACATTAATGGCATGACAACTGTCTTTAGCGAATTGAAACAAAAATCAACTGCGATAAGTGACTTTAGTAAGTCTATTTCGGCTTATGACCCTACTAAGCCTGGAGTTGCTCAAATGGAAAAAGATATTTGGGTAATGTGGATGGGAACTTTAAGTAATGATGATTCTGATATTCTCGATTTGGATAATATTGAGGATCATTTGAAAAGTATTGGAATTTTAGGTAATGGCGGTTTATTAGGTGTAGATTTTGGTGACTATACTTCAGAAGATGATGAACTAGCCGCTTTAGCAGCGGCTCGTCCTCGCGCTGCAACTATAAAAGGAGAATATGATAAAACCGCCTCCCAATGGACTGCACCAAGTCCCTAAGTAAATAATTAAAGGTATACTTATTACGCAGCACTGGTTAAAATTTTTTCAACTTGTTTCGGGGCTTGTATTTCAGTAAATAGCTGAATTGCTCGATTAAAATTCATTTGACTTTCATCAGGCTTTGCCATCTTTTGATAAGTTAAACCTAATTGAAAATAAGCTTCAGCTAAATCGCACTTAGCATCTATTTTATCCAACAGTTCTATTGCTTCTCTATGATGAGCCAGGGCTAATTCAAAATCTGCTTGTTCCCGATGGATTTCTGCTAAACCATTGAGTGTTTTTGCTTTCACCTGCATATAGTGGCTTTCTTCAGCAAAGGTTAAAGCTTGATGTAATATTTGATTCGCTTGGTAAACCTCTCCTAAGTTGACGTAAGTTTGACCCAAAATTTGCATGAAATAGACAAATCTCCCCGTCTGTTCTACCAATTTTTCGTTCGTAATATTTTTATAAGCTACGTCTGCTAATTGATATGAGGCATCACGCAAACCTAAATAAGAATACACTAAAGCTAAACAGACTGAAGCTTTCTCTGCCCAGCGATGATGCTCGGTATTTTGAGCGAGGTAAATTACCTGTTTAAATAAATTTACGGCTGCCTCTAATTCCCATAAATCTATTTTGTAAAGACCAATACTTAATAGAGAATCGACCTCTAGCATTCTCAGATAGTAAACTGGATGTTTATTTTCAGGCTGAGGTACAAGTGATTTGAGTGCTTGGGTTGCCAGAGTAATAGTTTTTTCTTGACAAGCGATCGCTTGACTAATTTTACCTGTTATCCAATATAGATCGCCTAGTATATTATAAAGTTCGCTGAGATTTTGGTCATTTTCTAAATTGTTTACAACTTGATTAATTGCAGTCAGGATCGGCTGAATTAAACCCATCCGATACAACGTACTACCAAGAGGCAAAAACTGCTGCCATTGATTATTTCGGCTTTTGAGAATGACTTTGCCTGCTAACTCAAATTCCTGAATTTCTATATAATGATAATATGCTTCCAGAGCTTGCAAAGCATCTTTAAATGTTTCAATTTGTTTAATACTAGCTGTCCAAAATTCTGCGGCTTTGTGGTTGGCAATTTCCCATTCATCACTGGGGCGTAAACGCGCGATCGCTTCTTTCCGAATCACCGGATGCAACCAATATTCACCTTTATCGCACTCTACCAAAGACCGATTTCTCAAAGAGGTGATGATTTGGCGATGTTGATCGGGTGGAACATCCCAAAGTAAACAAAATAACCCTGGTGATGGAATTCTGGGTATATCTTGGTAACGATAACATCCCAAACGACAAAGTAGGCGATATGCTTGGGGATCGAGGGCTTGCAGACGATTGATTTGACTAACGGCTAAATTTTTTAAATCGGTTGCTGCTAAAGGATCGGCATGATTTTCTTGCCAATAAAGAGTCATATCACCATCAAAATCCTCCTGAATCGAACCACAGAGAATTCCCATTGCTTTAGCATTACCGCCATAAGTGCGATGCATGATTTGCAAGGTTGGCGAGTCGATGACTAATCCACGGCTGCTAAAAAACTGTTGCCATGCGCTTCGATCCAAACCAGGAAGCCGGTAGTGATTCACATTTAGCCCAGGTTCACAAAGGCGATCGCGGCTAGTAATCAAGGTAACAGATTGCACCCTGGCATCAGCCAACACCCGCAATAGTTCTACATAGTTGCGGTGAGAAGCAATCAACCCACCTTGTCGATCTAATGCAGGTTCGAGATTGTCAATTAACACCCCAATTCGCCGATCGTGAAGTTCGCGCTTGAGTCGCCCCAATGTAACCCCAAATTCTACCCCAGGTTCTCGATCGAAATCTTGTTTGAGCCATTCCTCTACTACTCGTTCTGCGGGGGTGATATTCTGCGTTTCCTTCGCCATCAGCAGTTCTAAAACCAAGTCAAATCCCTGAGTTTGGAGATATTGCTGCGCTAGAGTGGTTTTGCCCAAACCTCCCTCACCTTGGATAACAATGACTTTTGATCCTTGATTTACCAAAGTATTCAGGTGAGCGATCGCTTCTGTTCGTCCAATAAAATTGGTATCCTCTAGTTTTGGGGTGGGGTGTGGCGATCGCGAGTAATCAATCAGACTGGATGATATCGCAGTAGTTTTTCTCAGAACTCGCTCCAAAGTAGCGCGACAATTACTTTTGGTTATCTTTTCTCGCAATACTTTAGAAAGCAGCTTCCATAACTGAGAACCAGCATCCTTGGCGTGTCCTTCCGTACAACCGTAAGAATGAGCGATATCCAAGTATTTTCTACCCAACCAAACTTGCACAAGAATCACTTTTTGCAAATCGCTCAACCGTTCCCCAGTCTGCGGGGGAATTATGGCATCTAACCATGCTAATGCTGCTTCAGCGTCCATTGTGTAACGACGAGGGGAGTTCAGATTTTAGGGACAACTATAAATTACTCTACAGTTATGTTGCTGGAGTTTTCGGATAAGATTCTGTAAATCCGACTTTTTTCCCGACTTTTGCAAACTTTATTCAAAATTCAGCAGCAAGTTATTGAAAGGATTGCTGTTATTCCAACGGTAGGTATTAAAGTCTCGTCGATCAAGCGTCAAAATTCGGCCATGTCCCAGATGTTCTGCTAGAACAACTAGAGAAGCATCTGCCATATCCATTGGCAAATCGGCATATCTTTCCATGAGTTCAACTATGCGTGTAATATGGTGACTTCGTAAGTCGAACACCTCAAATGCTTCTTGTGCAACCTCTCTCAAAAAACTACATTGAGCATTATTACCACCTCCTCTAGCAAGAAGAAGGTAACAAGTTTCGGTAATAACAGGGTAAGTAGTGACTAGTGGTTCATTGAGAGCATTTAAAACTTGTAGTGCTAATTGATGGTATCGATCGTTTTGGTTCCCAAGTGCCACGAAAAAGCCAGTATCAGCGACGATCATACTTTTCTTGCATTAGCGATCGCACAATGGCTTCGGAATTAGCAGCTAAGTCAGTTTCTCCTTTGAAACAGCCGATAAATTGACTTTGCTTGAGTTTAGCTAAGGGATCTGTTTTTTGTTGCTGAAGTTGTTGATAGCGCAGTTCAATCGAAGATTTAATTGCCTCTACTGTATCTTGGTCAGCCTCCTGTTGAATGTAGGCAAGCTTTTGAGCATATTCTTCATCTAGCTGAATATCAAAATTCTTCATTGCCACTAACTTGGAACGTTTACCTAAAGTATATCGTCCGCGTCGAATCGTCTAGAATAAAACTCATTAGGTAACATCAGCACCATCATTACTTATGGTGAAATCAGATCCCCGTCAATTGCCTAGTAGTGCTGAACTTCCTTGTTCAGACGATACTCCTGTGGATAACGAAGACCAAAACTTTATTCCTAACCTGCTTCTCTTCTTGCTGCAATATATTTGGGCAAACCGTAATGACTGGTTTTTCAGTGTGGATATGGGCGTTTACCATACTACAGGGGTTAGTCCACTTGTACCGATTGTACCAGACGGATTTTTGAGCTTAGGTGTAGAACGCCGCAAGGAAGGTAAATCTCGTAAAAGCTATGTTGTTTGGGAAGAAAACAACATTGTGCCTATCCTGGCTTTAGAAATTGTCTCCTTAACTCCGGGTGGAGAATACGACAAAAAATTAGACACTTATGCCAAGTTAGGTGTACTTTACTACATTATTTATAATCCAGAGTATTGGCAACGCGATCAGCACCAACCTTTTGAAGTTTATCGCTTAGTAGATGGTAGCTATCAATTGCAAATTGGTGAACCCTTTTGGATGCCAGAAATTGGTTTAGGAATTGGTAGAGGGCAATACGTATCTGGTAATATCCAGCGTCAGGTTTTGTATTGGTACGATCGACAAGGAAAGCACTATCAAAGTCCAGAAGAACAGCTTGAATTAGCGCAAAAACAACTTGAGCGTTATCGTCAGCAATTTGGGGAACTACCAGAAGATTGAGGGGGCGATTGCATTGCTTAGAGTAAAACCGATTTAGCGCTTTAAAAGTATTGCTATTTTGACAACAATTTTTAGTTATTTAACATACTCTTTTTAAGAGCTTCACTCCAAACAAGCTCAAACTCACTTTGTGATATTTCATGTTCTGTTCCTAAACCAGTTTCTGATAATGGTTGGTCGCACAAGGCTATTCCTCCAGTTTCTGGATGATAAAGTCTGTTAGATAAAAACCATTTATCCCCATAAATCTCAACTTGCCTGGAGGCCAAATCGCCATCAAATTCTAAATAAGCAATTCCCATTCCTAAGTCAGATTCAGCCTCATGCTTAAAATATAACTTCATAGCATTGTTTTCTTACTTATCATCACTCTGTGACTAATATATAAATCATTTCTGAAATAGAATGTGGCAATTTCATCCAACTTTTTCCCCGACTTTTGCAACCCTATCATATAAAACTGCCGACTTCAGCCGACTGACAAAACGAAGTGCGATCGCTTAGGCTATTGGGCATAGAGATAAAAATTTAAGTATAAAAATATGCTTAACACCCTCAGCCCAATTACAGCAGACTTAGCAGGTCAAAGCTATCACAGTCCTCATTATTTACAAACACAGCGCCGCATTCGTTCACTTATAGATAGATATATTGCAGTCGAAAAACTACATGAACGTCTGGAAGATTTACCGATACAGTTTGCCAATCCCCAACCGCGTCCCTGGAAATCTATTGATTGGCAAACGATTAACCGCAATCAAATTATCGGCTTAGACGCAGAGGTATTTTTATCTATATTGATAGGTGCGATGGATACAGAAGCGCCCATTCGCGGCTATACCCAAACCAGTCGGCAGTATTTGGAAAAATTGCATCCTCAAATGGCTCGGTTTGTTGGTGGAACTGTCGGTAAAGATGGCGAACTCCTAGAACTTGGTTTGTGGGAAAAGGAAGAACGTCAGCACACACCTGCATTAATCAAAATCTACACCCAATTAACAGGCGAGAAAATTACCCCAAAACTTCGGACTGTTAGAAGCTATCTTCCCACAGATGACGCTCACGAAGACTTATATCGTCACGGCTTACACCGCATTGCCACAGAATACGGTGCAACCTGTCTTTATATTTGGTTGATGGCTCACACGACTGGCGCACTCCAGGATGTTTTAGAGGAGCTAGCACAGGATGAAATCAACCATACAACCAAATTCTGGGGGTTTGGAGTCTGGGCTTTCCCTGATACTGGGTTGATACGAATTGGACGCACGCTGATCAAAACGCGATCGCCAAACTATCAGCGTAACAACCTCATGCGTACTCTCCGCCGCATGATGGCTACCCTCAACTGGAATGCTTGGTCATTAACCAACAAAACAACTCTCCTCTTCACCTTCACTTACACAATGCATCGCCTGTGGAGTTGGAACAACACCCTCACACCAGAGTACTTACAAAATTTATTTGAAACTAAATAGTCAAAACAAATGACAAATGACAAATCAAAATTACCTACCGATTTAAACCCCCAAAAAATACCCCAACATATCGCCGTCATCATGGATGGTAACGGCCGATGGGCAACCAGTCGAGGATTACCGCGCATTGCTGGACATCGCCAAGGAGCAAAAACGCTCAAAGAACTATTGCGTTGCTGTAAGGATTGGGGAATCAAAGCGTTAACAGCCTACGCTTTCTCAACAGAAAATTGGCAGCGTCCCGTTGAAGAAGTAGATTTTCTAATGCATTTGTTTGAGCGGTTACTACATCGCGAGTTGGCTCAGATGCATCAAGAAGGAGTGCGAATCTCGTTTATTGGAGATTTATCGGCTTTACCCAAGTCTCTACAGACGGAAATGGAACGTTCAATGACAGAGACTTTGAACAATCAAGCAATCCACTTTACTGTTGCAGTCAACTACGGTAGCCGCAATGAAATTACCAGAGTTTGTCGTCAAGTAGCTCAACTCGTGCAACGTGGCGAACTCAGCGCAGAACAGGTGAATGAAAGTCTTGTAGAACAACATCTCTACACAGCAGACACTCCAGAACCCGATTTACTGATTCGTACTAGCGGTGAGATGCGATTGAGTAATTTTCTCTTATGGCAAATGGCGTATACAGAGATGTATTTCACCGATATTCTTTGGCCAGATTTTAATAGAGAAGCATTTTATCAGGCTTTGTTGAGTTACCAAAATCGCGATCGCCGTTTTGGTCAAGTTAAAGCTTCACTGTCAGCTTAAGCTATCTGGAAAACCTCTCTCTAAATTTCTCCCTTCCCACATTGGAAAGGGGGTTAGGTTTTTTGTTGCTATGAGGCATAAAGTAAAAGCACCCACATTACCAGGATGGTATATGAGCGCTAAGAAATTTAAACATTATTGAGGATAATCTATCTGCTATGACAGACCGAAGTAACTATAAGAATAGCAGGCGGTGGGTAAATAAACTGCAAGGGTAGTTACAAATGTTTTGTTAAAAATATTACTTACTGTAAGATGTTGCTTATTTTTTTAAAGTGTGGTATATATTATCCTCTAAAAATTTTCTTTATGCGATCGCTATGAAGCTTCTCTGGGATGAAACTGGTTAACAATCCCAAGATAAATGATTTCCGTCCTTTTCCTCCCGATCTTCCCTACACTCCAAATTAATTTTTTGGGTAAATTACTCTTTGCTAGGTATTGAGCCTCTAATCTCGGCTAAATACCTATATTCTTTATCATAAAATCAGACGGATGTAATTATTATTTTGCCAATAGTAATTATCAAAACTCTCAATATGATTATTTGTTAATTCTTTCCCAAAATAGTATTTACTATAATTTAATACTTGCGATATAAGCTGATTTTGCGGTAAGTAAATTCAGAAAAAATCCTGATATCAAAAATTTAAAGTTAGCAAGATTCTCTGGCTAAATCTACTTTAAATTTACTTATCAATCAATTTCAAAATCGCAATTAATTTTTACCATATTATATGTGTTGGGAGTTCTCATGGCAAAATATCTACTAGCTTCTGCTAGTGGGATGGGATTTTTATGCTTAATTGCCGGGTTATCACCTGTGCAAGCCCTTCCTAATTTAGAAATTGCAGATAAAAACGTAGCTGTTAATCAAAATGATAGCAGTTATCAAAAAAATGATTCTCATCAAAGCAACTTGAAAAATAGTATCTCCAATGAGTTGCTGATAGTTAATGAGAATCAAAAGAATCAAGATTTAGGTGTAGATTCTGCTGTTAAGTTTCAGCAACAACTGACACCACAATCGGCAAATTCATCTCCATCCTCAGACAAGCTTGCACAAGTAACATCTGTATCCCAATTATCTGATGTACAACCAACAGATTGGGCTTTTCAGGCACTGCAATCTTTGGTTGAGCGATATGGTTGCATTGCAGGTTATCCCAATCAAACCTATCGCGGTAATCGGGCGATGACTCGCTATGAATTTGCTGCTGGCTTAAATGCTTGTTTAGAGCGAATCAACGAACTGATTGCCACTGCAACTGGTGACTTGGTTAAGAAAGAAGATTTAGCCACGTTGCAGAAACTACAAGAACAATTTACGGCGGAATTGACAACATTGCGGGGTCGAGTAGATGCTGTAGAAGCTCGTACCGCAAAACTAGAAGCAAATCAATTTTCTACAACTACTAAACTTAATGGAGAGGTAATTATTGCTGGTGTTGGTGCTACCGGCGGCGCTTCTAATAACAGCGACTCGAATATCATTCTAGTCAATAGAGTGCGCTTAAATCTCACCACTAGCTTTACTGGTAAAGATTTATTACTTACTGGATTGCAAGCTTATAACTTTTTGGGTGGAGCCAATGGACAAGGTAGCCTCCAACAAAGTTTAGGATTAGCTGCACCTCTTTTAAGTTCTAGTAGCGCTCGTACCAGTTTTGAGCCGCAATTTCCAGGGTTAAATGTCAATACTTTGTCGAGTGTTGGCGCGAACGATGTTCAGCTTTACAAATTGCTGTATATCTTTCCCGTCGCTAATAAATTAACCTTGTTTGCCGGAACTGCGGCAGAAACATCAGATGCTTTCCCAACAATTACACCTTTTTATGGCGAAGGCCAAGAGTCAATTTCTCGTTTTGCAGGCTTAAACCCTGTGTTACGGGTTTCTGGTGGGACTTCGGGTACTGGTTTAGCATCAGCGGCGGGATTTATTTATAGTATTTCCCCGAATTTGGATTTACGCGCTTTATACGGTAGTGTCAATGCCAATTTACCTCAAAAATCTGCTGATGAGGCACTACCAGGAGTTTCTACGACACCTTTGGGGGGTGGTGTATTTAGTGGAAGCAGTATTGTTGCTGCACAGTTAACCTTCAAGCCTAGTCCTGACTTAGATATTGGTTTAAACTATGCCAATAGTTATCACGAAATCAATATTTTAGGTACTGGATTAATTAGTGGTGATGTTGGTGCTTTAGCTGGTGTTGACGCTGGGACACCAGTCAAACTCAATTCCTTTGGGGGTACAGTAACATGGCGATTTTCTCCCAAGATAGCCTTATCTGGCTATGGTGCAGCATTATTTGTTGATGCTTCTTCTAATAGCGTTAATGCTTCCACCACCTTTACAAGTTGGATGGTGGGAGTTCACTTCAAAGATTTATTCAAGTCAGGGAACAATGCCGGGATTATTTTTGGTCAGCCACTTTACCGTAGTGATGCTGGTGGTTCTGCTCAACTTTCCCCCACAGGCGACAATCGGGCGACTCCTTACCATTTAGAAGGCTATTATCGCTTTCGAGTTAGCGATAATATCAGCATTACTCCTGGTGCGTTTATTCTCTTTAACCCAGAAGGTAATAGTAACAATGAGACTACGACTGTAGGTGTACTTCGGACTACTTTTACGTTCTAACCAAACCTCTAAATAGCCATACTGTCATTTTCCATACCATAACTTAGGAACAAGAATTAAATAACATACAGTTTATGTCCCTAGCTTACCTCACCCTCAATCCCTCTCCTTATAAAGGCTACGGTGTACACACAAGTAGTTGTTGACGGCGTTTTAAGATTTATGGAGCAGCCCTGGAGATACCTCACCCTGATTTTGCTGTGCAAAATCTGTCCCTCTCCTTATTAAGGAGAGGGATTAAGGAGAGGACAGGGTGAGGTTTTTCTTTTGTTTTAGGTAATTCGATCACTTGTTTTTTTAATTCATTCCGAATTAGTTCTAATTTGCCATCTATCAGTTCAGATATTTTATCAACTATTTGATTAGCATCTTGAAATAACTTATTTTCCAAATATTCAATTCTTTCCAAACTCTGTTCAATGCTGTTTTGAGATAAGCTAATCGCCTGCATTACAGCTAGTGACATTTGATTAATTCTATTTTCTAGGTAAAAATTAGTTTTATTAATAGTCTCTACGAGGGGTTTCTGACGAATTTTATCTATTTTCTCAAGGTGATGTTTAACTTTGTCATCTGCTGTATTTAGCAAATGTTCAATGTCATTTTTAACCTTACTTTCTAACTCTTCAGTTTTTTCTATTGCATGATTAATACTTTCTTGAGCTATATAATCAAGCTTGTCAGCCAAAGGGTAAAGTTTGTCATCAAACAAGTTAGCTATTTCTTTGCTACTCTCTTTCACAACCTCTTTAGCTGCACTCTCAAATTGTTTAACAAGACCTCCAAATAGCCATCCCATCATTTATTTACACCATAACTAGCAAGCGAATATCTTCCTAAAAATAACACTCCTGAAAAGGAGTGTCGAGGATAAAATAATGACTAAATAAAAAAGTAGAAACTCGGTGGACAATTATCAAATAATAATATTACCGTTTTGCCCAAAATCTATTGTGCAAAACTGGTGCGATGCTTACAGCGCTAAAATACGCTCTTCAAAATACTTAAAGCCACTGCCTCTGCTACCTTAATACCATCGATACCCGCCGAGAGAATTCCCCCTGCATATCCTGCGCCTTCACCAGCCGGATAAAGTCCAACTGTATTTAAACTCTGATAATCCTCTTTGCGTTTAATCCGAATTGGTGATGAGGTGCGGGTTTCTACCCCAGTCAATACGGCATCATCCATCGCAAATCCCTTGATTTGTTTGTCAAAAGCGGGCAGTGCTTCACGGATGGCGGCGATCGCATAATCTGGTAAACTCTCGCTCAGATCGCCCAAATGTACCCCTGGTGTATAAGACGGTTTAACCGTGCCCAACGCTGTAGAAGGGCGATGGTTGAGAAAGTCTCCCACCAACTGCCCCGGAGCTTCATAAGTTCCACCGCCCAATTCAAAAGCCTGTTCTTCCAAGCGCCGTTGGAAGTCAATTCCCGCCAAGGCATTGCCCGGATAATCTTCGGGTGTGATGCCCACAACGATCGCACTATTGGCATTACGCTCATTGCGAGAGTATTGGCTCATCCCATTGGTGACAAGTCTCCCCGGTTCTGATGCGGCTGCAACCACCAAACCCCCTGGACACATACAAAAACTATACACAGAACGACCATTTTGGCAGTGATGAACTAGTTTGTAATCGGCAGCACCTAAAAGCTTATGTCCCGCCTGAGTGCCAAAACGACATTTATCGATGAGAGTTTGGGGATGTTCGACGCGAAAGCCGATGGAAAAAGGTTTAGGCTCGATGTAAACCCCGCGATCGTATAGCATTTGGAAGGTATCGCGGGCACTGTGTCCTACTGCCAAAACCACATAATCGCTGGCGATATATTCCCCACTGGCAAGGGTGACTCCCCGCACCTGTCCATTTTCGATGTTGATATCTTCCACCCGACTTTCAAAGCGAATTTCACCGCCGAGGGATTCGATTTTAGCCCGCATACTTTGGACGATTCCCACAAGTTTGAAGGTGCCGATATGGGGTTTGTTGATATAGAGAATTTCTGGTGAGGCTCCGGCATTGACGAGTTCGGTTAATACCTTTCGCCCATAATGCTGAGGATCTTTAACTTGACTGTAGAGTTTGCCATCGGAGAATGTACCCGCACCGCCTTCACCAAATTGGGCATTAGATTCTGGGTTGAAGTCTGATTTTTTCTTCCAAAAGCCAAAGGTATCAGCAGTGCGATCGCGGACTTTTTTGCCACGTTCTAAAATGATTGGACAAAAACCCATTTGTGCCAGCATCAAACCCGCAAATAAGCCACAAGGCCCAG
This sequence comes from Nostoc sp. 'Peltigera membranacea cyanobiont' 232, assembly GCF_002245985.1. Taxonomy (NCBI): domain Bacteria; kingdom Bacillati; phylum Cyanobacteriota; class Cyanophyceae; order Nostocales; family Nostocaceae; genus Nostoc; species Nostoc sp. 'Peltigera membranacea cyanobiont' 232. Next base: position 7,513 of record NZ_NOLK01000122.1, on the reverse strand, counting down.
TACCAATGACGATGGGGCGAATCGCCAAATTGCTCGGTGCTTGCGCCACCGGGCGATAACTCATGTCTGGCCTAACCATCACATGGGGATCTTTTTTCAGGCGCTTGAGTAGATGAGTCTCCTGAGTTGTTTCTACATCCAGAATATAAACAAGGTTAATCTCTCCTTTCTTACGGGCATCATAGCTACGCTTGAAGATGGAATAACCGATCAATTCTTCGTTTGTGATTTGTAGCTTTTTGAGGATGGCAGTCTCGATCTCGTCTTCAGGATGATCGAGCGGAAGCTTTACTTCTGTTAGTCGTAACATGGCGAGGAGAAATTCATACTATCTATCAAAATCTTAATCAAAATCACTGTGGCGCGGCTGATGCTTAAACCAACGTGAGTTCAATAAACCTCTCCCTGCTTGAACTAAAGTTCAAGTCTGTCCCTCTCCGAGTCGGAGAGGGAAGGTTTTGCGTAGTAAAACCAGGGAGAGGTCTTTTTATGATGGCTAATTAGATATAGGAATCCGGTTTGATTTGGAGAAAATATCCGTAGGATGTGTTAGCACGGAGAGTACGGCATCAAACCCGTGATAATAGTGCGTTACGAACTCCGTTCTAACACACTCTACAATACCTAATTTCGTTCAAAAATCAAATAGTAATCCTATAGATAAGATATGTCGTGTTAAACCAGACTGACAGCCGCCTCTAACATTCGTATTGTCCCAAGTTCAGCATTTATTTCCACTTCTAAACCGATTGGTAAGGTAAATTTATCTTTAATATGACCAATCATTGAACCATGCCAAGCAGGAATACCTAAAGGAAGTATGTGTTGTTGCAATACTTGCATTAATGTAAATGATGGTTCATCTCCAAGTTTACAATTAGTGCATTGCCCAAAGATAAAGCCAGAAATTTGATTAAGTATTCCAGCAGTTTTTAACTGTGTCAGCATTCTATCTACACGGTAAACATCCTCGCCAACTTCTTCCACAAACAGGATGCTTTTGTTCCAAGAAGGTAGGTAAGGTGAACCTACCATCGCCGATAATACTGATAAGTTTCCACCTACAAGTTTACCTCTCGCCTTTCCTGGTGCTATTGTCTCCACCCGCACTTCGCTAGGGTTGAGATTTTGCATAGTCACAGCTTCAGCATTAAATAGGATGCGTTTGAAGTAATCCACTGTAAATTGATTCCAAGTAGATGTGGCAACTGGCCCATGAAAAGTAATCATTTGACTACGAGCATTAATTGCTAACAACAGCGTTGTAATATCGCTGTAGCCCATGATAATTTTCGGATGTGAGCGGATCAGCGAGTAGTTAAGTAAGGGTAAAATGCGATTACAGCCCCAACCGCCACGCATCGGAATAATTGCTTTGATGGTGCGATCGCTAAACATCAAGTTTACATCCTGGGCGCGATCGGCATCTTTACCCGCTAAATAGCCATAACGATCTAAAATATGCTTTCCTTGCTTGACTTTTAACCCTAATTGTGAAAATGATTGCTGTGCGGCTTCGATATCTTTAGCGTCAACAATACCCGCAGGGGAAATCAATCCTACAGTATCGCCCACTTGCAGACGTAACGGCTTGCGGATGATGTTTGGAGGTAGTTTCCCTTCAGCATTAAATGCTGGTATCTGGGTAGCTATGGTAGCTAGTCCACAACTTGCAAGAAATTGCCGACGTTTGATAAGCATAAGTATTTAGGATAGTGACGTGGACACCGCTAATTTTTACAAATCAAATTGAATTGTTATATGTAAATTATTATTGGCTAATTTTACTCATGAATCATGCGGCGAAGATCGTCAAGAGGGGATTCTGGTTCAGTGATTTCTGAATTTTTGCTATTAGTTATTTCTATATCTTCTTCTTCAATATAAAATTCAACGCTTATTTTAATTTTCACTTTCCCTTTTTTCCAGCTTTGAGAACCTAGTGTTAAAATTTCGCAATCTATACCCTTCTGAAACAAATTCACAAGAGAATTGTTTATATCTACTCCCTTCCTCCTTAATTCTTCATTCAATATATTTCCAAGATGGGAGTTAGCTGAGGTATCCATTGCTTGTTTTAATTTAGCAACTTTGTATATATTGTCTCCGAAGTTCAAAACATCACTATCATTACACTCTATTGGCTTAAATTCATCTTGCATATCAACCTCAATTCTTGATTTTCTTCTACGACGTCTGCCATTGTTGTTGATTTCGACCAAAATATTCTCCTTAACCTCTTTACGCAAAACAAAACTGTACTTAGTGAGCGCTAAGGGACTTCCAATTAAAAAAATATCCAATTTTGTAGGGTGCGTTAGCGACAGCGTAACGCACCGCCAGATATCTCGGTGCGTTACGGCTTTCGCCTAACACACCCTACTGTATATTTTATTTTTTGGAAGTCCCTAAAGCACTCACTAAAAGCTACAATTATCTCAAAAATGATTTGAGATTAATATTGAACCTCTTGTACTACGTCTGAATTCACAAATCCATTATTAGCAAACTTCCCATCACCATCAAACAAATCACCAATTACAGGCAAGAAATGGTCATATAATTTCATCGCTTGCAAACAACTATTGATACTAGAAGCTGCTGAATTATATGCGGCAATATTTTCCTCAACAACACTCAATAATCGGCGATTATTCGCAATTTTTTCTTCAGCTTCTTGTTGCAGTGTTTTCTCTAAATAAGCCCGTGCCTGTGGATATTGCTGCAAAATCTCATCTGCTTGCTGTTCTGCCATTGGTAATAACTGAGTTTTGAGCGTTTGGTTGATGGTTTGACGGAAAGATTTACGAATAGTTTGAGAAACTTTTGGCTCAAAATCTAACTTCAATAATTGCCTAATGGCTGGTTCTGCTTCTACGATACTTTCAGCGTCGTAACCTTGAGAAGTTTGTAATAAAGTCTGGCGAAATTGATATATAGAAAAAGTGCCCTCATCGTAAAATCTTGGACTTTCTCGCACGAAGCGATCGCACTCTACACTAGCTGCACTCACTAATGCTTGAGTAACGCTTTTTTCTAAAGTTCTGATCTCTTGTTCAATGCCGCCATCATTATCTAATAAACGATACAATTGGCGATAGTATTCTGATTTGCGAATCTTTTCAATCAATCGCTGGAAATAATTTGCAACTACTTGCTGAGAAGATTCAATCAAAATATCTTCTAATTGATTTGCTAAGTAATAAAATGCCTCTACTAAAATAGCAATTAAAGGTGCGGTAGCGTTGCGAGGATGGCTGATAGTTGCACGTCGATAAGCATAAGCTACAGAAAAACTATCTAGCAATTCATCTAAACGGCGAATCATTCGTGATTGCAATTGCTTAAAATCTGATTCAAAAGCATCACAAGAACTATTAATTATCTGGTTAACTTCTTCTGTGATATGCTCGCTAAATTCTCTACCAATTTGCTGGAGTTGCTGATTTAGGCGTTGCAACTCTTGCGACTTCATAGCCTCAATTTCTTGGGGTTGACTATCTAAATGACGTTGTACGCTCTGATAATGTCTCTTCAGTTTAATACAAACATCTTCCAAATCATCAGCAAGGTTTTTAAATAACTGCGGACGCTTTTCTTCTGTAAGATAGCGAGTGATAGCTGTGCGAAATTCATCAGTACCACTATCTTGAATTAGCTTTTCTATCAGTTCATTTCCCCAATCTCCCAAAATCCGTACATAATTTTGATTTGGGGTTTCATAGCCGTTAACAGAAACACGTAAGTTAGTGGTAGATAGCTTTCCTGAATTGACGCAGTAGTTGTTAAAGGCATAGACAAATTGTGGTATTTCTTCTTTACCATCTAAACCTTTTATGCTTTCGGCAAAAACAGAATCTAAACCAAATCTATCTCCTTGGCTTGTCTGTTTAATTTGACTGCCGTAAAATCCTAGTAATCCACTGGTTTTATAAACCTTGTTTGAATTAGCAAATTGCCCACTAATTAAATCGTCTAATCGTTGCCGTAGTTGGGTATTGTACCAAGTTTCATCAATGCGGTTGAAAACATAGAAAACGCGATCGCGTACTCCCCCATTCTGGCGCATTAATTCCAAAAGTTCTGTTTCTTCTTTTGTCATGTCACCCGCCGAAGCAGGTTTTAGCACACACACTACCGCCGAAGTATCAGGATGTTGAATTTTGGCATAAGTTAGTTGTGCATCTTTCTCTACTGGGGCATCTATACCTGGTGTGTCAATAATTACGTTACCATCTTGTAGCAGAGGATGATTACAGTAATATTCTATTCGCTTCAATACTGCACTATTACTACCACGACGGGCATATCCAGCCGCTTCCTTGAGGTTGAAAAAGTTAAATTGCTCCATTGAGTATGTAGCATTATTTACCGTGTTGATGCGATCGCGGTTTGCTATATATCCTTCTAGCAATAACATTAACGCCTTCGCCTGTTTTGCACGTTCTGATTTACTTTCACCACCTTCCTGCTGAATAATCGCTTCAGAACCTTCAAGTAGTAAGTTAATTACATCAGTTTGGTTAATATTAGGTACTGTCTTAAATCCTAGCTGCTTACACAAATAAACTGCTTGTTCCCGAATCTCTGCTTCGCTTAAAAATGTCAAAACAACACGTTCTTTCTCTACTTCTGCATACTCTATTTTGCATTCTGTACCTGTAGCGTGTCCCTCTGCACTGTAAAGTAATTCTCTCTCTAATAGTGCATTTATTAGCATTGATTTACCGGCACTAAACGCACCCGCAAACACAATTTCAAACTTGGGAGAAATCGCCTTAGTTAGAGAAGTTTCTACAGGTGTAATATCTTGAGAATGTAGCGTTGGTTCTTGCTGTAAAAGCTGTAATATCGACTCAACTTGCTCTTTCAAATTTTTGCACTGAAGCGGTAAATCTGACATATTCAGCATCCTGACAATCTTTATGTATATGTTAGTTACATTTATTGTCTGGATGGTTCAGTAATATCTCTGAGATATTCGATGCATTTTGGCTGCATCATGTCCACTTAAAAACTGATTGTTTAGAGGATGTTTTAAAAGTATTTAGCTGTGATTTTAGGCACTTGTCGAGGGTGCATCCCAGTTTTTATTTTCCCATGAAAGAATAACTGTCATTGCAAACGCAAGTGCGTCTCGTAGAGAGGAGGAACGACGTTCGTAAGAGCGTGTCGCAGACAAGCAATCGCATGGACTCGCACTTAGTTGGAGATTTTGCGATTGCTTCGTAACGCTTCGCAATGACATGCAAAAAAGTGGGATGCTCCCCTTGTCGATCCCCCCTAACCCGGATTTCTCACCACACCTCTCAAAGCCCGTGCTTGTGCAGGGGAGCAGGGGAGCAGGGGAGAGAACAAAAATACCAAGTTCTTTCCCCTCTGCCCCTCTGCCCCTCTGCCCCTCTGCCCCTCTGCTCTATCAAACGCCTGAAGCTTGTGAGAAATGCGGGCCTAACCCCCCTTAAAAAGGGGGAAGAATCAAAGTCCCCCAATTTATCGGGGGATTTAGGGGGATCTAGAACGTTTTAATACCTACAATAAGACTTTTAAAACATCCTTTTAGGCTGATGCGAAGAGAAGAGACGCAACATTTCGCGTCTCTACAAGGATTCTGAAATCACGCAAAATCATTTTCACACCTGAATTGAGCAACGCCGAAAAAAGCATCTACTCAATCTTCAAGTTGAAAGGCAAACGGGCATAAACCCCCTTTGGATCGTTCATTTTTTGCAAAATCTCTACTTCTTGTTGGAATTTCTGGAATTCATTGGTGAGGGGGTTAGATGGTTTGAGTTGCGCCACCTCAATCCCTAAAGCAGTCCGCGCTTCTTCAGTTGCACGCCCAAAAAAGCGTTCTCCGAAACCGTTAGTGCGAGGATATTCTTCCACTTCCCAGTCTTCTCCTAGTTTTGCCTCTTTGACAGCATACGCGATCGCACTATTCAAACCGCCAATTTCATCTACCAAACCAATTTCCTTCGCCGCTACACCAGACCAAACCCTTCCTTGGGCAATTTCTGCTACTTTTTGTTCTGGGAGTTTGCGACCTTGAGAAACTTTATTTAGAAACATATTATAAATGCGGTTAACACTGCGTTGATAAAGTGCTAACTCTTGGGTTGATTTCGGGCGCGAAACTGTTTGACTATCAGCATAGGTTCCAGTTTTCACCGAATCCCAGGTGATGCCGTTATTATTGGCCAGCTTTTCACCATTAAATAGCAACCCAAACACACCTATTGAGCCTGTAATGGTATTTGGTTCGGCAAAAATGCGATTAGAGTCGCTAGCAATCCAGTAACCACCAGAGGCAGCGACATCGCCCATTGACACTACAACCGGTTTTACTTCACGGGTTAATTTCACTTCTCGCTGCATGACTTCGGCTGCGGTAGCGCTACCACCAGGACTATTAATCCGTAATACAACAGCCTTTACATCCTTGTCTTGTCGGAGTTTGCTGAAGATTTTGGCAAAGCGATCGCCTCCTACTTGCCCATCATCACCTTTACCATCAACAATCTCGCCCTCAGCATAAACAACGGCAATGTGATTTTTGGAGTTACGTTCTACACCCAAAGATTTACCAGAAACTTCTGCGTAGCTATTGAAACTAATTTGTCGGAATGTTTTGTCGTCTTTATCGCTACCTGTCAATTTTTTGAGGTCTGTTACCACTTCATCAGGGTATGCTATTCGATCGACTAAACCGTTGGTTTTAGCTTGAGTGGCTTCCAGTATCGCCTGACTATCTGCGATCGCTTGCAACTGGTTAGGTTCAATTTTCCGACTTGCACCGACGGTAGTGCGCCACTCTCCCCAAACATCATCTAACAATTTCTGAGTTTGTTCGCGGTTTTCTGGACTCAATTTTTTCAGGATAAACGGTTCCACAGCACCTTTGAATTTACCCACTCGCACGACTTGAACGCCAATGCCATACTTTTGTAATGCACCCGCTAAGAACATTGGCTGTGAACTCAAACCATTGACTTCCATCAATCCCAAAGGATTAAGGACAATGGAATCTGCCACTGAACTAAGGTAATATTCCTTTTTACTCCAATCACTGCCATAAGCTACAATCTTTTTCCCAGAAGCGCGAAACTCTTCCAGCGCCTTCCGAATTTCTTTAAGGGAAGCATAGCCGATATTACTCGCTTGGCTTGTGCTAGTTGAATCTAGATAGATGCCGACAATTCGCGGATCGCGTCGCGCTTTTTCCAAAGTTTCCACAACTTTGCGGAGTGATATCCTTTCATCATCCACACCTGATATTGTGTTTTGAAACAGTTCGCCAGAACTAGGTTCGCTATCAGTAATTTTCATCGATAAATCAAAAACCAACACTGACTTATCTTTCACATTTGGCCCAGTATCTTTAGAGGAGGTAGCAGCCAATATTAGCAAGAATAGTCCAGTAGTTCCTAGACCACCGAAAATAATTAGTCCTAATAAGGTGCCAACTAAGCTAGCAAAAGTTTGTTTGATAAAATTACGCATTAGTTATTGG
>NZ_NOLK01000121.1:0-24701 GCF_002245985.1 Nostoc sp. 'Peltigera membranacea cyanobiont' 232 | reverse complement strand
CTGTCGCTAACACATCCTACATATTTTTTCAGCCATCAAACCGGATTCCTATATAGGATTACTATTTGATTTTTGAACGAAATTATCTATTGTAGGGTGTGTTAGAACGGAGTTCGTAACGCACTATTTTCACGGGTTTGATGCGTTACGCTGTCGCTAACACATCCTACGGATATTTTCAGAAATCAAACCGGATTCCTATATATGTAGTTTTGCATAAGTTATAAAAATATTAAAATGCCTACGAGATAGTCGTAGGCAATATCCAGATAAAAAAGGTTGATTTAATATGCTCCATACCCAAAAACTCCATCCCGCAAGTGGGTGGAGTTTTTCATCGTTCTTTTATGATCTGTATCAAAGTTGGCGTTGTTTAGTAGTTTTACTTTAACTCTAGTAAACAAGTTAAGTAAATCATCTTATTTGAGAGCAGCCAAAGTCCGGTGTCCAAGTATGCCATCTGCTCTTAATCCTTTAGACTTCTGAAATTTGATCACTGCTGAACGTGTTTTGTTATCAAAGACACCATTCACATTTGCAGTATAGAATCCTTGTTGTTTTAAAGCATTCTGAGCAGTTTTGACTGCTTCTCCCCTGCTGCCTACTGTGAGTGCAGTACTATGGTTAGCCTTGTGCTTGGCATTAAGCTTATGGACAGCATTAGGCTTTTTCATCATATTGCCTTGCTGAGGATTTTGTGCCACTTGAGTCGCAGCAATCGGATTGTGGCTTTTATTATTGGTTAAAGAGTAAGCAGGTACAGCAGTAGCTAAAGTCAAAGCAGGGATCAAAGCAAGTAGTTTCCAATTCATCTTTTTTTTCCTTCTAAACTATGATTTTGCAATTTTGATTTGAAGATTTATGCTATCGGGGTTTGTACCTGATAACGATTCTCTTCGAGCGATTCTGGTGTGTGGATTTGCTATGGGGCGAGTCTATTTTTTAACCCAGAGCTTTACTATCACACGGCATATTGACAGAGGCATTACAAAACTGTGACAAAACCATGAATAATTTATACTTCTATGGAAGGTAAGCTTTTTCATGGTCTTATAATCTCAACTGTAGCTTACGGTGTTCTAATAGTCATCTGGGTTAACTTCTGACTTTTAACCCCTGCCCAAACGGTAAGTGGTTGTCCGACCTGTTTATACAGCAAGCTTTCTAAAATCACGCCATTATTGTTCGCGGTGAGAGTTTTATTCGGCTGATGGAGAGATTCATAAAAGCCGTTGTACCAACCATCTTTAGAGTTAAGGTTAGCTTGGACAAAATTAAATAGCTGGCTAGTGTAAGTAGTGTTGTAAAGTACATGCCAGCCGATCGCAGCTTTGGCACTGAGAAATCGCAAATCGTTGTGTTTTTGTTGGGTATCTGTGATAGTTGCCCAAGGTTCCCCGTTCACAAACAAGCTGCTGTAAACAAAGTATGGCGGACGATCTAAGTTGTCTTCGGTGACAGCAGTTAATTGTTTTGTGGCTTCATAACGCGCTACTTGAGCAGCTAAAATCCGATCGGCATAAGCTTTAGGCAAAGCTTGAAACCCAGTTTCGATGCCATCTAAAATGTAGGGTTCGCTGAGAACATAGTTATTAGCTCCAGAGTTTTTAAAGTCGCGGCGATCGTAAGGAATTCCTTGTCCGTACAGATCCACAAAGGCAGCATTGGTCTGATAATCCAATGCTTGTGTAACATTCAAGCCCCAAAGCTTTAAACCATAAGCAGCATAATTCTCATAGCCCAAGCGCCCTTCTTGGTTGTATTGTTCTTTGCCTTTAATAACGGCAGTACCGTACATTTGTCCATTTTTGGTTAGACGCAAGACTAGCCAATGTTTCCAAACTGCCTCTGTTTCTAGTCGCAATTGTGGATACTTTGCCCCGACAACTTTCAGCCAGATTGCCATCCGCCCTAAATCGATGGCTGACCAACCAATTTCTTCGCGTTTTTCTAGTTGACCATAATTAACGGGTACAAGGGTTTTGGTATTGTAGACCTTATTGGGTAGTTCGCCTTTGTATAAGGGCATTGATGCCAGTGTTTTCAACATTTTGCTCATTTTGGCTTCAAATTCAGCCGCAGGCACGATATTGAGTTCTTTAGCACTAACTAAGGCTGCGATCGCTGCTGTCTGATCCCACATACTGACAGAGGCAAAGCCATCAACGGAATTGACTAAACCAGTTTCATCATTCCAGTTGCGCTGGAAGTATAACCAAGCCTGACGAGCGGTTTTCGTTTCCTCTGGGGTCAGTTTTCCGACTCCCGGAGCAACATAAGGAATTATGGCTACTGTTAGTTGGTTTTTCGGAATGGATTGACCTGGCAAAACTACAGATTTAGCATCAAGGCTGGCAACTATTTCGGTTGCTTTAGCACCAGAGACAGGGTTTTGTGGTTTCTCTGGTTGTACTAACTGGCCTGAAGCAGTTTTGGATGTTGATATTTCAGGTTTTTCTATGGAAGCCTTAGAAAGTTGCTTAGACCAAACATTCAAAATTGCGATCGCTATTACAGCCGTAACTACTCCTCCTACAGTAGCTAGCATGGACAAGCTCTTAGGTGGTGGTTGAAAATCTGAACTCATACTTAATTAAAGCCTTATTTTATAAGTCAGCGTTGTTTGCGTAGTTTCACCAAATACATTCTTCCCAACTTTGAAATCTAACTAACACCCAGAAGTCCACCTGACTACTACAATAAAATAGTCACGCACCCGATCTCTGGAGTTCTAGCAGTGGGCTTATTTGATGATTTGAGTCGGTTTTTAGAAAACCGTTTAGAAGAATTCTTGCGTAACAATCCACATTTGGAGTTAGAGGCGCTGCTAGAACAGCTGCGTGAGCAAGAAGAAGACACATTAAAGCTGATCGCAGATTTACAATTACAAGAGAAGCGATCGCAAGAAGAAATTCTCTCCACCGCTCAAGAAATTCAGCGTTGGCATATCCGCGTTCAAAAAGCCAAAAACGCTGATAGAGAAGATTTGGCCACTGCGGCGGGTGAGCGAGAAGCAGCCCTATTGCGCGAAGGGAATCAGCGTTGGGGACACATGCAAGGGCTGAAAGAACGCATTAACCAATCTCAAGAACTACTGCACAAAATTCAGCAACGCCGACAGGAGGTGCAAGCCAAAGCAGCCGTTGCACAGACAGCCCGCGAGCAAGCGCAAACTCAGCAGCGTTTTGAAACCAGTGGTTGGTCAAATAAAACTAGCAATTATTCTAGTGGTTTTGATGACTTAGAAGATAAGTTCCGTAGCTGGGAAACTCAAGATGAGTTAGAACAAATGAAGCGCAATCTAGGGAAATAATCTTACAGGCATATTTATAGCACTAGCCCTTTCAAGGTAGGTAAAAATCTTACTCGATAAATTCTTCTTTAATCTCTTAAACCCGGTTATCTGTGCCTCTATAGTTCAATAAAAATTTTTTGACCGTAGAGACGCATAAGGTGCAGAGATCAAAAAGAAATTGTACAAGTTACCTTGAAAGGGCTAGTCCTAAATACTATTAATTTGTTGCAACAATTCACAAATCTTTTTCAGAAATTGCCCCACTTAATTATACGTTGGCACAAATGCAAGCATTATCAAGTGGGATCAAAGTTCAAAAGCTGTTATTGACCAGAACCGCTTTTAGTAGTATCACTTGTGGTAGAAGAACCACCATTAGATGTACTATTTGACTGGTCTGCTCCTTGAGGTGGAGTAGTTTTAGAGGCATCATTTTTCGTACTTGGGGTGACAGTATTAGTAGAAGTACCGCCCTCATTTTGCAAAGTAGAAGTATTACTCGTTGGACTTTGTGTCGCTTTAGGGGTTGGCTGGATTACAGAAGGCGCTTTTTCTGCCGCAGGCTGCTGGGGTGGAATAGTAATATTAATATTTGGTTGGCGAGGTGCAGGCGGTACAACCTGCTGTTGTGGTACAGGTACAGCTACAGGTACAGGTACTTCCCTAGTTCTTTCGATTATTGTCGTTTGTGGTTGAGGAGATGCAGAGGCGCTAGGGGTTGGACTGCTGCTATTACTCGGTACAGGAACCAAAACCGGTACAGTATTGTCAACTGCTGCCTTATTACTCTGGTTGAAGTACCAGACCCCACCTATAATCAAACCAAGCAGAGAAGTAACGATAATACCCAACAACAAACCACCACTAGCATTCTTCTCGTCACGCTCGGCTAAATCGGCTTGCTGGTATGTACGCTCACTATTCCGACCTTCTACATAACCGTTTTGGTAAGAATTGGGATTAGCTGTGCTGTTGTTAACCGTTTCACTGCTTCGTGTCAGATGGGTGTGAGTATTACCATTTGTATCAGTGTAAGATTCTTGCTTGACTTCACTGCTTTTGATTTCGCGTTCGTTTGGAATAGACATAGCTGTTGATTTCACTCCTGAATACGATATTGAGAAACTAAAACTTTGTAAAAACAAGAGGTTTTAATGAGTTGAAAGATATATGTTGCTGATAAAAATTGAGTTTTATTTGCTACCCAACTGTTGGTAATCATCAGAATAACCTCCAAGATCGGCAACCGGCTCTATCTCTAGAGAGTTAATACTTAATCTAAAGAAAGAGTATCCCAAAGATGGATGTTATTACAGTGTTACCTAATGGCTAGTACCGCAAGCCGGAATTCAAAATTAATGCAGCGTAAGCGTTTCGTTGATTTGGAATGGTCTGTTTATTTCCGCCGTGTTGTACTAGCCGTAACACACCCTAACTTTTTATTTACTTTATAAATAGGCTCTAATATTTAGGATTAGCCCCTTTAAGTTGTTGTGTAAAAGTCCTAATTTATCTATGTACTTGGTTTATCCCTGCTTTTCTCATTTTTGAATAAAAAAAGATGCACTGATATTTCTCAGATTACTGTAAAATATTTTCTAATAATTCTGTATTGCTAATAACAAATATTGCTAATTATTTAATATTAAAAGTTTTATATATTCATCTTTTTAACGATTAAATCTAAGATTTCTCCCAACGACAAAGGGCAAAATCTAAAATCTCCCTAAGCTAGATTTGGTAAAGCTTCACAAAGAATTTGTACTACAATCATCAAGGAAGTTAAATCTGGAAATTGTATTTAATTTACTAATCAGGATTTATTTTTCTGATAAAGTTTACTAAAGTCAAGTTTTACCTCTTCTTTGTATTACTACTCGCACATCGTAATAATACTTAAGTGATTTTGATTAATCGTCAACGGCGAGAAGATATAAAAATCTTGTACTTTTCAACGATAACGTGTAATTTAGCACATTTTTCTCTCTACTATTTGGTGTTGTTGCCGCAGTGTTTTCTAAATGTTTTCCATGAGAACTGAGGCAGAGATAATATATGTTTTTAGACATTTTAGCTAGCCTACAACGGTTATTTGTGGGTTATATTCCAGCCGCCGTCTTGGGTAGTTTTATCGGATATCTAGTAGGGATGAATAGCATGATTTATCAGCTATTTCGGCTGATATTTCAGATACCACATAGCATCCCTCCTATAGCTTTGCTACCTATTGCTTTAATAGTGTTTCAAGAGAGCGAATCGGCTGCTACTTCAGTAGTTTTTATCGGAACTCTCTGGACGATGATTATTAATACGGCAATCGGTATGCGGCATTTTCATAGGCAGAATAATAACTTTCGAGTAGCTATATTCCATATATTTCATGCCTTGAAAGTTAGTATTTGGGTAGCCTGGTTTATAGTTATTGCTATAGAAATGTTAACAGGGCCAAAAGGACTTGGCTTTACCCTCTGGGAAGCTTATAAAGCTGGGAATGTTGATTATATAATCCAGGTGATTCTCTACATTGGTATCATTGGCTTTTTGCTGGATCAGTTACTAGATTTCGCAGCCTATATTCTGTCACAAATGGTATCAGATGGGAAAAAATCTTCCTAAATTTTATCTAGGCTTGCGGATTGCACCCTGCCAGCTAATAGTTTGCTTGGCAGAACGTATTCCCAAAGAACGAGTTGCTACGACTTCAATATCAACGTTGACACCAGGGCGTAAAGCTTCGTCAGGAATTTTGAGTTTACCCAAAGCTAGAGTAAAACGGTTGTAGTCACGAGTCACAAGTTCGTTGGGAATATCTCCTTCATATTCAGTTTTGTAGCTAGAAGAACCGTACAAGTTATCCTTTGCTAAGAATTTGATGCGAAACTGAGTATTAATAGCATCAGATTTTGCTGCCAAATCAACTATTTTTAAGTTGAGGTTTTGTCCAGCTTCAGCAAACTCTGCTACAGCTAACCGGGTGACATCTTTCTTAGGAATGGCATGGTTAACGGTAAATGTTGTTAAGTTAGCTTCATTTTTGGTGTTACCATCAACCCATAAGTCCTCGGCAAAAGTTACTTCTACTTGTTTGTTGTCAGTTAAATTCAGTGTGACAGCTTGATTGCCAAAGCTGGTGATGGGTTGTCTTTCTTGCCAAACTATTTGAAAAGTTTCTTCTAGACGCTGTTCAAACTCTCGATAATCATCTGCGATCGCAGTTCCAGGCGCAAGTAGAGAAGCTGCTCCAATGCGTTGATTCCACTTGTTCTTTGAGAGGTTTACTGGTTTGTTTGTCAATTCCGAAATTGCTAGCTGCACTGTTGGAGTATCAGAGGCCAAAGCTTCCTTGCTATTCACAATACTTAAAGTTCCTAAGCGCCCTTGGCTACCATCGCTACCATCACTACCATCTCGCCCATCGTTACCGTCGCTACATCGATAAGTCTTATCACTACACTTATAATCAGAGCTACCAGGCGTTCCTGTACAAGTTTTCACTTCCCAACTTCGCCTGTGACAGTGACAACCTTCTGTACCGTTTCCACCTCTACCCCCGCGTCCGCCTTCCCCGCCAGTTGCGCGGACAGAAATGTTTCGTAAGTCTGCCAAATTGCTGTAATACACTGTGAGGGAACCTCCATTTCCCCCATCTCCTCCCCTACCACCGTTACCGCCATTGCCACCATTTGGTGCATTTATATCATGGCTGACGCGGGCATCGCGTTGATAACCACAGTCAGGTCGATCGCCATGTTCGCCATCTTCCCCGTCTTCACCATCTTTACCTGATAAGTCAAGATTTACGGGTGAACCATTGACAACAATATTTTGGTTTTCACCGCTTCTACCCGATCGCCCATCGGTTCCTATGCGTCCATCTCTGCCATCATTTCTGGCTACTTTATAGTATTCGTCAGAGGCAACGGCTGGACATAGAACTGAACCAGAAGCAGGTAAAAAGCTCGTAAATAAGCAGAATGTCAGCAGTAGTGGCAGGTTACTCCTAAAACCATTGTGCATCTAGTTACACCTAAAACTTTAGTTGAATTATCTACTATTGACGCTGACTTTCAACAATTTGCTCCCTTTTGTCCACAGAATTCTCGGTCAAGGGAAAGTACAAAGACATAGCTTGAAATAGGGAAGAGTTCACTCTTGATGGAAAGAGGTTTTTATGCCCTCATTATGGACTACTCTCTGTAGATGTCTAGCGTGGAAATTTTAAAAATAAATGATTGTGTTAACAGTAATTGCTTCAAAAATAGTAAGGCTAATTAATTAAATTAAATACTTTTAATAATAATTCTGAAATCTTCTTAAATCATCCGCCACTGGTACATAATTTATGCTGAATTGTGACTCCTGACTCCTGACTCCTGAATTCTGGTTTGATAAAATTTAACTGTTCTATCGAATGAAAACATTGTTAATTCCAGAACAGGATAATAATTGATGATACTTATGGCATAAATCTTTTGATAGAGAGACGAGAACAAGATGAAATTGTATTCTGTTAACAATGTCATTTTGAGGAAAACGCTTGCTTGTAAGAAAGAGTTGTTTTTACAAAGAATTTAAGCTATGAAAATTACTCAATATTATTACCAAGAAAAATAGAATTATTACCAACAAAAACAGAATGGAGTCAAAAGATGAAGTTTAGGCTAAAACGCCGCAGGCTGGGTCAATTAATGTTCGTCAGCACAGTAGCGGCTACGACCAGTAATTTTGTGGAAAAAAGTGTAGCACAAACTCCGGTCAAAAAAACCACTCCAATGCTGAAAAGTTCGATACCTGAAACTATGAAGGTGACGCTAAAAGTGAACGGAACAGCACATAGTTTGCAGATTGAATCGCGTGTTACTTTACTTGATGCACTACGGGAATACATTGGGCTAACTGGTAGTAAAAAAGGTTGCGACCACGGTCAATGCGGTGCTTGTACGGTGCTGGTTGATGGGCGGCGTGTTAACTCATGCCTGACTTTTGCCATTATGCACACAGATGCTGCCATCACAACTATTGAGGGACTGGAGCAAGGAAATAATTTGCACCCGATGCAAGCTGCGTTTGTTGCCCGCGATGCATTTCAGTGCGGCTACTGCACACCGGGACAAATTTGTTCGGCAGTGGGTTTAGTCAAAGAAGGACACGCTAAATCAGATGCCGACATTCGGGAATTGATGAGCGGTAATATTTGCCGTTGCGGTGCTTATCCAAATATCGTGGCTGCTGTCCGCGATGTCTTAGAAGGAAAAAAAGATGCAGCCGTTTAACTATAAAAAAGCGGGACAAGCTGAGAATGCTGTGGCTTTGGTGGCTCCCGATGCCGAAGCTTCGTATCTTGCAGGTGGTACCAGCCTAATCGATTTGATGAAGCTGAATGTTCAGATGCCAAAAGAGTTGGTTGATATTAACCCACTCCCACTAAGCAAGATAGAAATGCAAGGTAACAGTCTGCGGATTGGAGCAATGGCACGCAATAGTGACGTTGCTTATGATGCGATAATTCAACAGCGTTACCCTGTGCTGTCAGAAGCGTTATTGTCTGGAGCATCACCGCAACTACGAAACATGGCAACGGTGGGCGGAAATTTACTACAACGTACCCGGTGCTACTACTTCCGCGACACTTCAATGCCTTGCAATAAGCGCGTTCCCGGTTCCGGTTGTGCGGCCATTGAGGGTTATAATCGCATCCACGCGATTCTCGGTGGCAGCGATCGCTGTATTGCCACTCATCCTTCCGACATGGCGGTGGCAATGGTGGCACTTGATGCAGTTGTGCAAACACGCTCTCCCAATGGAGAGCGCAGTATTCCCCTTGTAGATTTTCATCTCTTACCTGGCGAGACACCCGAACGGGAGACAGTTCTCCAACACGGAGAGTTAATTGTTGCCGTTGACTTGCCTGCTTCAAACTTTGCGAAGCGATCGCACTATCTAAAAGTCCGCGATCGCGCCTCTTATGCCTTTGCAATGGCATCAGTAGCGGCGGCGTTGGATATTCAAAATGGGATCATTCGCTCGGCACGCATTGCTTTAGGTGGGGTAGGAACAAAGCCTTGGCGTGCTTACGATGCGGAAAAAGCGCTTTTGAATAAGCCAGCAAACCAGGCAACATTTCAAGCAGCAGCAAATGCCGCCGTTGCTGGAGCTAAACCTCAAAAATACAACGCATTTAAGGTCGAACTGACTAGACGCACCATTGTTAAGGCGCTGGCAACGGTAGGAGGGATGGCATGAATACAGGCGATAAAAATACAGTTGTTGGCAAACCCCTGAATCGAGTTGATGGGCATTTGAAGGTGACTGGTGGCGCACGCTATGCGGCTGAGTTTCCGGTAGCAAAAATGACTTATGGCGTGACAATTCAAAGCACGATCGCTAAAGGTAAGATTGCCCAAATCGATACCAAGGCGGCGGAGCAAGTACCGGGTGTATTAGCAGTTATTACTCACCTCAACGCGCCCAAAGCTGATGGAGAAAAGGGCGGCGGTAGCAAGCTGCAAGTGCTGCAAGATAACGTTGTGCTTTATAGCGGTCAGCACATTGGTGTCGTGGTTGCCGATACCTTTGAACGAGCAATGTATGCTGCCTCGCTGGTGCAAGTCCGCTATGACGAAGAAAAACCGACCATTAATATGCGGGAGAATCTCGCGAAGGCATACTTACCTAAAGGTAAAATCCCTAGAGAAGAATCGCCCGATTCAGCGCACGGCAATGTCAATCAGGGACTAGCGACTGCTGCTGTCCGCGTCGAGCAAACCTATACTACACCAATCGAAAATCACAATCCGATGGAGCCTCACGCCACAACAGCAGTTTGGCAAGGCGATCAATTGTTGCTATATGACGCAACTCAGGGAATCTTTTCGGCTCAACAAAAAGTTGCGGGGGTATTAGGAATTGAGCCAGAGAAAGTCCGCGTTATGTCTTACTTTGTTGGCGGTGGCTTTGGTTGCAAAGGGTCGGCTTGGTCGCATGTGCCACTAGCAGCGATCGCAGCCCGACAGGTTAATCGCCCAGTAAAATTAGTTCTGGGACGAATACAAATGTATGGGCCTGTGGGCTTTCGACCAGAGACAATTCAACAAGTTTCTCTAGGTGCAACCCGCGACGGAAAATTGACCGCGCTGCGACACACTGGCACTTCCCAGACTTCAACCTTCGATGAATTTATCGAACCTGTTGGTAAAAGCGCCCGCATGATTTACGCTTGCCCGAATATCGAAACTAGCCATCGTCTAGTTCAGATCGATCAGGGAACACCAACCTATATGCGGGCCCCAGGCGAAGCTTCTGGGTCGTTCGCCTTAGAATCGGCAATGGACGAACTAGCTTATGCGCTCAATATCGATCCGGTAGAACTGCGTCTGCGTAACCATGCGGATGTCGATCCTACTAAAGGACTGCCTTGGTCGAGCAAGTCACTCATCCAATGCTACAAGCTAGGAGCAGAAAAGTTTGGCTGGCAAAAGCGCAATCCTAAGCCCCGTTCGATGCGAGACGGCAATTATTTGATTGGTTGGGGGATGGCGACAGCTACTTATCCTACCAATCGTTCTGCGGCATCGGCGATCGCTCAAATTATGGCGGACGGCACAGCAGTTGTGCAAAGCGGTTCTCAAGATATTGGTACGGGAACTTATACTGTCATGACTCAAGTTGCAGCTGAGGCGCTTGGTCTACCAGTTGAGAAAGTTCGCTTTGAACTAGGCGATACTAAGATGCCAAAAACCCCTGTTTCCGGTGGTTCACAAACCGCCGCTAGTGTAAGTTCGGCTGTGCATTTAGCGGGAAATCAAGCTCGCAGTAAGCTTTTGCAACTAGCACTTGCCGATCAAAAATCACCGCTTTATAGTTCAAAGGCTGAGGATGTGATTGCCGAAAATGGCAGCTTTTTCTTAAAAAATAAATCCTCCGCCAGCGAAACATATCAAGCAATCTTGGCACGACATGGAATGAAAGCGATCGAAGCGCGTGCAGATGCCAAACCTGGAGACGAACAAAAGAAGTTCTCAATGCACTCATTTGGATCGCAATTTGCCGAAGTTCGCGTTAACCCTGATTCTGGCGAAGTGCGAGTAACGCGCTGGGTGGGAAGCTTTGGTGTTGGACGCATACTCAACGCTAAAACAGCCAACAGTCAACTCATCGGTGGAATTGTCTACGGTATCGGTATGGCACTGATGGAACATACGGTAATAGACCCGAATTTCGGACGGGTTGTTAACCATGATTTAGCTGAGTATCACGTACCAGTGAATGCAGATGTTCCCGATATTCAGGTGTTGTTTGTCGATGAACGCGATCCACATATCAACCCGCTTGGTGTTAAGGGGATTGGTGAAATTGGCATTACCGGTACTGCGGCGGCGATCGCCAACGCCGTTTATCATGCCACAGGCAAGCGCGTTCGTGATTTGCCAATCACATTAGATAAACTGCTGTAGATATAGCGATCGCTCGTTTTTAAATTCCATCAAAATTGATTAACTGGCGATCGCTTCTAGCGGGCGGTTACACCATCGCAACTGCCTTTTTACGAGAAGGACGCTTGCGGTCTGATTTTTTCTTCTGGTATCTTGGTACATTAAATGTATCCATTGGAACTCAACAACTATCAGTAATATAAACTTTTAAAATTGATCGAGCTTTAATAATGCATTGACTTGCATTCATAATGCATTGACTTGCATTCATAATGCATCGACTTGCATTCATAATGCATCGACTTGCATTCATAATGCATCGACTTGCATTCATAATGCATCGACTTGCATTCATAATGCATTGACTTGCATTCATAACGCATCGACTTGCACTCACAGTTGAATCAGTTTTAAACTACAAAGAGCATTAAAATTTTTAACACTCCAAAGCTGAAGTATCACTAGTGGGAATACAATCAGAAGATTATCCAGTTTTGTTAATAGAGACTGCACTAGAAAATAGCGGAGGTTAAAGCAATGGATGGGCGCGATCGGTACTTACGAATCGCTCTGGTTCTTTTTGGAATAGCTTTTTTACTTATCTATCCGCTAACTCAGGTCTGGGCATCGGGCTGGTTATGGCAACCAGGTCAGCACGAATACGAACAGATGATCGCTGGTGTTTATGCGACGCTTGGTGTCTTTTTGCTGTTGGCTTCAAGGCAACCAGAAGCTTACCTCAGTTTAATCTGGTTCACCGTCTGGTCAAGTTTAGTCCACGGGCTAATTATGGCGGTACATGCAGTAATTGACCCTGTTGAACATGGACACCTGTTTGGTGATATTCCAGCATTGTTCTTGGTAGCAATTGTCCTGGGCTTTTTAGCGCCTCGCAAAGTGGTGTCAAGTACGTGAATGGGCATGGAATTCGATCAAAAAGCACCTTCAAACAACACCTACCGAAGGCGCGATCGCATCTCTCATAAACTGCAACGCGAATAATGCAAAACGCATTAATCAATGCAGCAACGACAACGGCATATTTAAACGGACACGGATTGTCTCATCAGGCGCAACAGTCAATGCACCACGATCTGGAGCAAGCGCATCAACAGAGTCGCGGATTTGAAGTGTAATTTCTACAATTGCGATCGGCAGCCTTTTTCCTGTGGCAGCAAGCTTATGGCGATTATAATGTAAGGGACTTCCAANTTAAAAAAATATCCAATTTTGTAGGGTGCGTTAGCGACAGCGTAACGCACCGCCAGATATCTCGGTGCGTTACGGCTTTCGCCTAACACACCCTACTGTATATTTTATTTTTTGGAAGTCCCTAACTCTTGAATTCTTAAAAATGAGTTGAACAACCAAATTGAGCGGCGATCGACTAAGTGTAACGCTAGACAGAAAGAATTTGCACATCCGCTCCAATGACTTGTTCTGCTGCGTCATTAACCAGCTTATCCATCTTTTCGGGCAACGTGAACAGCAGAAAGAAATGAGAGGTGTACACTGTCTCCAAAGTTCCTCAGCTTTTCCCGCAATCCTGTAAATAGCAACTCCTTTGCCTTTGGCTCTAGTCTCCTAAAGGTACTTAATAGCTTAAGGTAGTTATCAATGCTGTACGTAACCTCACACGCGATTTGCTCAGTCACCAACTCCTTAAAATAACCAGAGTCTAGAATGTCTTGCTCAAACCCTCTCAAAATTTCCGCTTGAGTTTCCGCACCTTCATACCGCACAAGTGAGGGAACATAGGCTTGATACACTTCCTCGATCGCTTGGTAAACTTCGTATTTCGGTTCAGCGGTCAGATTCCATAGCAGGATGAGAAACCCGTTGTCGCGTAATGCTGTCGCTGCCTTGGCATACCGAATCTCTGACGGTATCCAGTGAAAGGCATTAGCAGATAGAACGGCATTGAACTGTTTTGCTTCCACTTCCCACTCCTCAAATGAGGTGTTCTGGATTGCAACGTTTGGATAGGCTGCACAGTTGCGTTGTGCCAAATGACAAAAATCCTGGTTTGGCTCAAGACACGTCATTGGAAAACCAAATTGAGCAAAAGCTACCGTTGCATTTCCTGGCCCACAACCGACCTCAAGAATCGATGCATCTGAGGAAAGTTGGGCTAAAACGACAGACCGCTCGATCAGTTCCTTTGGATATTGTGGTCTGGCGTTGTAATAAATATCAGCAACGGGAGAATACCAATTCCTTCGCTGTTCTAAATCTATAGAAGCTCTGGCATTTATTTCTTGTTTAGAGTCTTGCATAAGCTAGTTTTATCAGCTTTTGAGTCCAACTTCATTTTATTTAGGGAACTCCAAAAAATAAATTATCCCAATTTCTAGACTTAACATGATTATTCCTCCCCCTGCTCCCTGCCTACAAAGCAATGGGATATTTTTTAGTTGAAAGTCCCTTAAAAACTGTTTTCCTCCTGCCCTTTAACTCCTACCTTTATCGATAAAGTTTTAAATAAAGCAAGCTTAAACAAAAGGTAAGCATTGTGAATGCATCTTACGGAGTAAGTTTCAAAACACACCTTAGTTAGATTCTCTGTGCCATATAGCCGTGATACTATTCAGGCTCATTCCTGTTGTTGCTTTTAGGAGACAATTATGGAAATCAGTAGACGCAGTTTATTAAAAACTGCTTCCGCTTCGGGATTAGTAGCAGCAGGACTTGCAGTTTCGGAAGGATTTTTGCAGCCCCTTCTTGCCCAAACAGAACCAGTTGATGAAAAGACTCAACTGTTAACTCAAAATTCAGCCACTCCAACTCGACGCGGCGAAATGTTGTATCGCAACCTTGGACGCACCGGAGAACAAGTATCTGTAATTGGTTTGGGTGGGTATCACATTGGAAGTATTAAAGAGGAGCAAGAAAGTATCAAGCTGATCCGCAGCGCCATCGATCGCGGCATCAACTTTATGGATAACTCTTGGGATTATCACAACGGACGTAGCCATCGGTGGATGGGAAATGCTCTTAAAAATGGTTATCGCGACAAAGTTTTCCTAATGACAAAAATTGATGGTCGCAGTAAAAGCGCTGCCAAAATGCAGATTGATGAATCGCTCAAAGATTTGCAAGTCGATCGCATTGATTTAATGCAGCATCATGAAATACTGCGCTTTGAAGACCCCGATCGCGTCTTTGCTCCTGGCGGCTCAATGGAAGCAGTTGTTGAGGCGCAGAAGGCGGGCAAAATTCGTTATATCGGCTTTACAGGACACAAAAATCCCCTGATTCATCTTCAGATGTTAGAAACTGCCACACAAAATGGTTTTCGCTTTGACACTGTACAGATGCCCTTAAATGTAATGGATGCCCATTTTAGAAGTTTTGAACACCAGGTTTTACCTGTGTTAGTCAAAAATAATATTGGCGTGCTGGGAATGAAATCGATCGGAGAGTCTTACATTCTCAGAAGTAACACCGTTAGTGCGATCGAGTGCCTGCACTACGCAATGAATTTGCCAACGTCAGTTGTAATTACGGGCATTGATAGCATGGAAATTTTAGACCAGGCATTTGAGGCAGTTCGCACGTTTGAGCCAATGGATCGCGCACGAGTTACAGCCCTGTTAGCGCGTACCCGTGAGGCAGCAGCTAAAGGGCAATATGAACGATATAAGACCACAAACCAAAATGATAGTACAGCAACGAATCCAGCTTATCTTGGGTAAATATTAATACTATATTTAAGCGTTTGTTTATGCAAACAGCGATGTCTACCACGGGCTAAGACTACGCAATTTTGTAGGTGTGAGTTACATCAAGTTTCTGGTTTTATGCATATCCTCTTAAAATCAATTCTTATGTAAGTTGACTTGATGCATTTTTACAAAAACCCAGAGGATTCATTACTATCTCTGTCTTGATTGCTGCTGAGTCTATCGATTGGAAGATGTATTTATCCTCAAAACTTCGATGATGTGAAGGGGGGGTACAAACAGGTTGACTTCGATCCACTTTGTGTCTGCTAAAAAGATCGCTATTTCCTTCAAGTAAGACACCATCTAAAACATCATTAAATTATTCAATAAAACTTGGAAGCGATCGTGTCCGATCGCTACGGTTTTGATTACAAAATACAGCTTTATCTAAGGAGAGCATTGATTATGTCCAAGTTCAAAATATTCTCTACTGGTTTAGTAGCGATCGCCTTATCTGCGGCGACTGGTTGCACACCAACTACCCCCCATGACCAGAATACATCGCAAGTTCCACCTGCTAACTCTGTGCAAGCGACTGAGAGTCCATCACCAACTGCATCACCAACTACATCGGGGCAAAATACCCTTAGTTCTTCAGACAGAAAGTTCATCACTGAAGCGGCTGTTGGTGGTTTAGCAGAAGTCCAACTAGGACAACTGGCATCACAACGGGGAACTAGCAATACAGTCAAACAGTATGGACAGCGTATGGTTCAAGATCATACCCAAGTCAACAATCAACTCAAACAGTTAGCGACTCAGAAAGGTGTCACGTTGCCAACTACTATCGACAGCAAAAATCAGCAAGTGAAGCAACGTTTGTCCAAGCTTTCTGGTACTAACTTCGATCGCCAATATCTGAATCAAATGCTTCAAGATCATCAAAAGGATGTCGCTGCATTTCAAAGTCAAGCTCAACAGGGACAAGATCCAGACGTGAAAGCATTTGCGGCTCAAGCGCTACCAACCCTCCAAGAACACCTGCAACAAGTTAGTTCCATTGTTAATCCTGGTGCAACTTCAACTAGCACCCCAACACCAACCAGCACTCCGTAAGTCCAAAATTTCATCATTAAGGAACCAGAATGTCTGAATTGTTTAAAGGAGAATTTTCTCGTCGTCAGATTCTAACAACTGCTGGATTAGGAGCTATTTCAGCCGCCGCACTTGGTAGTATGGGCGAAGAGGTTGCTGCCCAACAACCGACTGGGCAAGCTACCCCACGCGGAGGTTCTTTGCCACCTCAGATTAAGTTTGCGCCGATCTCGGAAAAGACTGAAGTCGATACGGGCGGGCCTCCGACTGCATTGCCACCAGAGCGACGCTTAGGATTTGCGATCGTTGGACTGGGTAGACTAGCATTGGAAGAAATCATGCCTGCGTTTGCAGAATGTAAACTAGCAAAGCCAACTGCATTAGTTAGTGGTGATGCTGCCAAAGCAAATCTTGTTGCCCAGCAGTATGGCATTAAACCGCAGAATGTTTACAACTATCAGAATTACGACAATCTCCGCAACAATTCAGACGTTGATGTAATCTATATTGTACTGCCCAACAGTATGCACCGGGAATATACGGTGCGTGGTGCTAAAGCCGGGAAGCATATCTTGTGTGAAAAGCCAATGGCAACCACGGTTGAAGATGCTCAACAGATGATCGACGCGTGTAAACAAGCCGATCGCAAGTTGATGATTGCTTATCGGTGCCAATACGAGCCGCACCATCGCGCCATGATTCAGATGATTCGCAGCAAAGAATTGGGCACTGTGAAGGTGATTCAGGCAGATAACGGACAAAATCAGGGCGGGGACTTAAATCAGTGGCGGTTAAAACGCGCTCTCGCTGGAGGTGGATCTTTACCAGATGTGGGAATCTACTGCTTGAACGCAACTCGCTATTTGACGGGAGAAGAACCGATCGCAATTAGCGCCCAAGTCTTCACCACTCCTGGCGATCCGCGCTTCAAAGAAGTGGAAGAAAACGTTACTTTTCAACTGCGGTTTCCCAGTGGAGTGCTGGGAATTTGCTCAACTAGCTACGGCTTTCATGAAGCGCGGCGGTTTCGCGTCTTCGGCTCTGATGCTTGGGGACAAATCGATCCGGGGTTCTCTTACAACGGTTTGCGGATGATGATTTCGCGCAAATCACCAAGCAACAGCATGGCAGAAAACATCAGTGAAGTGCGGATAGGTGAAAAAAACCAGTTTGCCTTAGAAATCGATCACATGGCAGATTGCGTGATTCAGAATAAACAACCCCATACACCTGGGGAAGAAGGTTTGCAAGACCAAAAACTAATAGCCTTGATTTACGAAGCCGCACAAACAGGCAAAACGATCGCTCTACCTCGTGTGTCAGGATTGGATGTAACTCGTGGCCCCGCTCCTAGAGCGCTTCAATAAATACGTGCATACCGCGAGCAATTGGGCCAGCGATCGCAGGTTTGATTTTGGTAGCAGCAAATGCGGGAGTCGTCTTTTTGATTAATGCCCTCTCCTTTGTCGAGGTAATTATTATTCTTTACTGTTGGTAGTGCAAACCGTTTTATGAAAGCGCCCTGTCCGCAGAACGAGTATTAGATTCTATCAGTTATTTCTCACATGATTTATGCTCACCAATCCCAAGAAGTACGAGCTTAGAAAAGACCTCCGATGAATTGCGATCGTTCTATCGTTAATGTCCTACTATAAATAGAAAAATAAGCAGTCAAATGAACGAATTACAAGCAATCTTAGAAGGCTTTGAGTCCAGTCAAAAAAGTGGTGAAATGACTTTTCTTGCCACTGTAGTCAAAACTCAAGGTTCAACTTATCGCCGACCGGGTGCCAAAATGTTGATGACAGATACAGGTCTGATTATTGGCACAATCAGCGCTGGTTGCTTGGAGAACGACGTATTTGAGTATACAAAACAACGAATGTCGGACGGTAAACCAATTGTTGTTACTTACGATAGCACTGCCTCTGAAGATATTCTTTGGGGCTTTGGTCTGGGGTGTAATGGGATAGTGCAAGTTCTTATCGAACGGCTGGAGACAGAAAGTACACTCAATGCGATCGCTTTTACGCAAGAGTGTTTTCATCAAAAACATTTGGGTATTATTGCTACAGTCTTTGCTTTTGAAGGCGGGGTAGATGTTAAACTTGGGTCGCGCTTATTGCTGTATCCAAATGGTAAAATTCTCACTGATATTAAAGATCCAAATTTAATTAAATATCTGAGTGCAGATACTCAAGCAGCCCTTGCTAATCAAAAGTCAAGTGTAAAAAACTATCAATTACCTTTAGGCAGTGCAGAAGTTTTCATCGAAGTCATCCAACCCCCTACACCATTAGTAATATTTGGTGCAGGTTATGACGCTGTACCAGTAGCCCAGTTTGCTCAAGCATTAGGTTGGGAAGTTACTGTCGTCGATTGTCGAGCTAATGAGGCAACTAAAGTGCGATTCTCTCCGCCTTGTAATGTGATTCTTAGCAATCGAGATATTGTACATAAACAAGTTTTGATAACCGATCGCACAGTGGCTGTAGTGATGACTCATAATTATCTTGACGATCTAGAAATTTTAAATGTAATGCTACCATCTCCTGCACGCTACATTGGCATTTTAGGGCCAAAGCATCGCACAGAAAGATTGCTTCAAGATTTATCGACAGAAAAAATAGTTACTACTAGCGAACAATTAAATAGATTGTATAGTCCTATTGGTATTGATATCGGCGCAGATACACCCGAAGAAATAGCGATCGCCATCATTGCAGAAATTCAAGCAGTGCTAACAAACCGTCAGAGTAATTTTTTAAAAAATCGTAATCAACCAATTCATCAAAATTATCAAAGTAACTTAAATCTCTTATTAGCGACATAGTATTTATCTATGGTATCGACCACCGATCAAAAAGAAACTGAAACATCAAGTATAGCTATTATTATTCTTGCGGCGGGTGCATCTACCCGTATGGGCACACCAAAACAACTCTTGCTTTATCAGGGACGGAGTTTTGTACATCACATCACAGAAATTGCGATCGCTTCAGTTTGTCAACCTGCGATCGTAGTACTTGGAGCAAATGCAGAACAGATTTCTCCCCAAATTAAGCAACTTCCCATTAAAGTAGTTAAAAACCTGGATTGGGCTTGTGGAATGAGTGCTTCCATCAAAAGCGGTATTGAATTGCTAAATAATCTTCCACAAAAAATAGAGGCAGTAGTTATTACACTTTGCGACCAGCCATTCGTTTCTTCCCAAATTATTAATCGACTGGTTGATGCGTATTATTCGAGTAAAAAACCAATTATTGCTTGCGAATATGGGGAGACATTAGGTGTACCCGCTCTATTTAGTCAGAGATTTTTTTCAGAACTTGCTGCTTTGAAAGAGACTTCAGGAGCAAAAAAAGTTATTAATAATAACCTGGATGAAGTGTTTTCTATTCCGTTTCCTCTAGGGAGTATCGATATTGATACACCAAAAGATTATGAACAATTGCTATTAATGACCAGAGCGGCTGATGAAGTTCAGGTCAACAGGAAGTCCCTAAGTTAAGGAAATCTCCCATCCAAAGTAAAGTTAGATATATGCTATGCCTAAAGATACACGCTTTTTGGTAGTAATTTATGTGAATCTCAATTGGGGAAAGTCGTTATCTTTGAATCAGGGATTATGCCACAATACTTTGGACAACTGCACACAACCGAAGCGCCTTGGTCAATTCTTGGGGCAGTACAAGCAATACAACAAAATGAGCGCCATATCCTCTTGCAGTGCGGTGGCCCCTGTCTAACAGTTAGTGTGCTAGCAGCAAACTTAATTCGGGTACGGATGACCCCAAGTGGTGAATTTCTCTCCAGGCGATCGTGGGCGGTAACACAAGCTGATGAAGAATGGCCTGCTGTGCCCTTTGAACTGCGGGAAAAAGCAGAGACTATAGAAATTGAAACTGAGCAATTGTGTATTGTCGTGTCCCGCAATCCTTGTCGTATCCAATTCTTTGACTCAGCAGGACAGCCCTTTGCTCACGATACAGACTTAGGTATGGGGTGGCGGGCTGGTGCTGTTGCTGGCTGGAAACGGATTGAATCTGACGAACATTTCTATGGCTTTGGCGAACCTACTGGTTTACTAGATCAGCGATCGAAAGTCAAAACCAACTGGGCATCAGATGCGATCGATTACGGCATCATGACAGACAGTATGTATGAGGCAATTCCCTTTTTCATCGCCTTGCGACCTGGGTTGGGGTACGGGCTTTTTTTTAATACTACTTATTGGAGCCGATTTGATCTGGGCGCACAACAGCCTGGAGTCTGGCAAATGGAGACTGAGGGGAGTGAACTAGATTACTACATTATTTATGGGCCTGAACCTGCAAAAATTATCCAAACCTACACCCAACTAACCGGACGGATGCCTTTGCCACCTCGATGGTCATTGGGTTATCACCAATGTCGCTGGAGTTACGAGTCACAAGATATAGTACGCAAACTAGCTGATGAATTTCGTCAGCGTCGCATTCCCTGTGATGTTATTCATTTAGATATTGATTATATGAATGGCTACCGGGTTTTTACCTGGAGTCCCAAGCGATTTGCCGATCCTCAAAAATTAATCCAAAATCTGAAACAAGATGGATTTAAAGTAGTGACGATTGTCGATCCGGGAGTCAAATACGAGCCAGAAGCAGATTACAAAGTCTTTGACGAAGGATTAAAAAATAACTATTTTATCAGAAAAACTAATGGTCAGTTATTTCACGGCTATGTTTGGCCAGACAAAGCTGTTTTTCCTGATTACCTACGGACTGAAGTTAGAGATTGGTGGGGAAATTGGCAAAGCAGTCTAACTGATATTGGTGTTGCCGGCATCTGGAACGATATGAATGAACCCGCACTTGATGACCGTCCATTCGGCGATCCTGGTAACAAAATTTCCTTTCCTCTTGATGCACCGCAGGGCCCAACTGACGAGATAACCACCCACAAGGAAACCCACAATCTTTATGGGCTAATGATGGCACAGGCATCTTATCAAGGAGCTAAAATATCTCGTCCAACTGAACGCTCTTTTGTATTGACACGTTCTGGATATGCCGGCATTCAACGCTGGTCAGCTATATGGACAGGAGACAATCAATCTCTGTGGGAACACTTAGAAATGTCCATACCAATGCTTTGTAACCTGGGTTTATCGGGTGTTGCCTTTGTCGGTAGTGATATTGGAGGGTTTGCCGGGAACGCTACGGCTGAACTATTTGCTCGTTGGATGCAACTAGGAATGCTTTACCCCTTGATGCGTGGACATTCAGCATTAACTACTGCACAGCATGAGCCTTGGGTATTTGGCGATCGCATCGAAAAAATCTGCCGCGATTACATTGAACTCCGTTATCAACTACTACCTTACATTTACACTCTTTTTTGGTTAGCTGCAACTACTGGCGCACCAATTCTTCGCCCACTTCTCTATCATTTCCCCAACGATCCAAAGACCTTTTCTCTAGCCGATCAAGTAATGCTTGGCCCCTCCTTACTAGCAGCACCAATTTACCGTCCCGGTGTTGAACATCGTGCCGTCTATTTGCCTGAAGGTTGTTGGTACGATTGGTGGAGTGGGGAGGAATTTACAGGGCCAACTCACATTCTTGCTTATGCACCATTGGAGAAAATGCCGTTATATGTTCGTGCTGGCTCGATTATTGCGATCGCACCAGTAATGCAACATGTAGATGAACATCCCATAGACCAAATGCGGCTGCGAATCTGGAAGGGCGTTGGTGAGTTTACCCTTTATGAAGATGATGGTCATACTTTTGAGTACCAAACAGGAGCCTTTTCCACCACAACTTACCGCGTTTATTCCGAACAGCAAAGAACCATTGTTGAGATTGCAGCCAGAGAAGGCGAGTTTTCACCTATAACCCGTGAAACCATTGTGGAATTAGTCGGCGTTGGCGAACAGAATTTTCTAGATGATGGTACTGCCCATCGGTTGGAATTTTCTACTTAGGCAGATCCATGATGTGGTAATTGTATGATTATGTCGCCAGCTTGCGATCGTGGCATTCATAATAGATAAAGATAAAGCCACTTTTGTCAATCAGTTAAAATACTCAAAAAATTCCTAATAAAATCGGATGTGAGCAAGAAGCAAGCAATAATTGTCTCTTCCTCACATCTAAACTCTCTTGGCTTTCTTTTACTTTTAGCTCAATACGATTCAGTTGAGCATTTTTCTCTTCTCTCTGAGTCCTCTGTGCCTCTGCGGTTTAACAAACAGTTTTAACTTTAACAAAATTACCTTGATAGACTACTAGTACACCACGGCGTAAATAAAGCTACTATTTCAAATCAACGAAAGGCTTACGCTGTATTCATTTTGAATTTTGAATTTTGAATTTTGAATTCCGCCTTGCGGTACTAGCACTGTGTTTATATCCCGCCCTGAACTTCAGTTCAGGGCGAGATGTCGATTAGTGTAAAAGTTTCACTTTTTCCCACGGGCTGCTAGGAGTTCTAGAATTACTCCATTTGTCCAGCCAAAGCCAACTTCGTTAGAACTGTATCCAAAGGAAATATCGTCAGAAACGTTGGCAGAACAGCGTTCAACATCATATTTCTCAACTAGGGTGTTGTGACGCTCGAATTCTTTAACCACCATAGCCAGAAATTTATTGGCAATGCGATCGCCTTCTGTATGAAACCCATAACGGTGAAGTCCTTGCACAGCAATTAATGTCAGTGGTGCCCAACCGAAGGGAGCATCCCATTGGTTTCCGGTGACATGAGTACTGGTAAGAATTCCGCCTGGGGCTTCAAACAAAGAGAGATTTTCCACGACGCGCTGGGCTTGGGCTTGAGAAGAAATTCCTAGCCACAGGGGATAGAATGTGGTGGCAAATTCGTAGCAACGGCGTTTTCCACTCTGGAAGTGATAGTCGCAATAGAGTCCTCGTTCTTCATTCCAGAGAAATTGATCGATCCGATCGCGCCGATATCCGCCGCGATCGCGCCATTGTTTTTCTAGTTGTTCGTTCCCTAAAATAGCGTTAATTTGCGCTAAGTCTTGTTCTACCTGATATAGCAAAGTGTTGAGGCACACAGGAGCATAGTGGAGGATATCAGCACTGAAGGGGCCAAATCGGTTGGTGATATCAAAACCGGACTCGCGCATGGTGCGATCGGCTTTGTAAAATAGGTGAGTCAGTTTATCATTTTCCCGATCGTAGTAAAGATTAACGTCGTAATCTTCAACCTCATTGGTTTGGTAATATTCCTTGACGCGATCGTAGTGGCTTTTTCCCTCCTCATCTCGCTCGGAGAACACAACTTCTGGCGCGGGGCCTTCGCCAAAGGCATAAAATCTGGATAAGCCGGTTCCAGGATTCAAATGGGGCGGTACTACCCAGTAATAGTAAAATTGTTCTAGCAGGGGTACGGTTGATCTCAACCACTCTTCATCCTGGGTGTGCTGGAATAATGCCAAAACCATCATGCTGAGGACAGGGGGTTGCGATCGCGACAGCATATAAGTCCGGTTGGCATTGAGGATAGTGCCGTAATGCTTCACCTGGTACAATAATTGGTCAACCTGGCTTTGTGCTAGATCCCATTCTTCATCGTGCAAAAGTCCCAGTAATATAAAGTAGCTGTCCCAGCCATACATTTCGTTAAATCGACCACCTGGTACGACATAAGGGCCTGGTAGGTATAGTAAACCATGCTGTTTAATCGCTTCGACTTCTGAGGGCAAAGTGCGAATTTCTAGCTGTTGCATATCCTTGGAAGATAGCGATCGCTCTAACACTGTCTGAATGTCGGGACAATCTTCTAAGGGGGAAATGTAGACGATCCAGGGAGTATCGGTTTTGTGGTCTAGTTTGGTATCCTTTGCAGATTTTAATAAGTGTTCGTGCGATCGCGTTAAGGTTTTCCAAGTCTTTTTGATATGGGCCCGCACGTTGTCAATCTGCGTGGTGGTAAGTGCTAGGGGAGTGGTCATAATTTAATTTGACAGGGTGTGAGGAGTTTGGAAGGATTTTTTAAACGCAGAGAGACGCATTCGCGTTGGCGTAGCCTCTCGCAGAGAAGAAAACCGCAGAAGTACACAAAGGTTTTACGCCCGCATTTCTCACAAGCTTCAGGCGTTTGATAGAGCAGAGGGGCAGAGGGGCAGAGGGGCAGAGGGGAAAGAACTTGGTATTTTTGTTCTCTCCCCTGCTCCCCTGCTCCCCTGCTCCCCTGCTCCCCTGC
>NZ_NOLK01000120.1:0-24801 GCF_002245985.1 Nostoc sp. 'Peltigera membranacea cyanobiont' 232 | reverse complement strand
AGTCCCCAGTCCCCAATCCCCACTCCCCATTCATACAATCCCACACGTGGAATCGGGCGGGGTGGCGGGGGATTGTATGCAGTTAACAGACAATTATCAGAAATAAATTGCAGAGCATTAACAAAATTTTCTACGCCGCCTTCACTAAAATATTGCAATACCTGGTTAGCAACACCTAAAGGCACGGTAGACTGAGAAATTAAGTCGGGATCAAAAGCATCGTCCCCTGGCATTACAATGAGAGTTCTACCATTACGTTGCACAATTTCTTGGACTACTTCTAAACCATAACCCCAGTAAGAACGCCCTCCTAATAGGCGCAAAATAATTACCTGGGCAAGTTCTAAAACTTGCTCCCCATAAGTATCTATGCTTAACTGTTGTTGCAATTGCAATAGATTGGCGACTCTTAATGCAGGAAAATGTGCAGGTAATTTTAAAACCGCAACTGCTAAAGTTTGAATGTCGGTATCCGCAGCCGTAATTAACACCAAAGGCGCTGGAGTTTGTTCTAGAAAAATTAAACCCTCTGACTGATTCCATCCACCCGATGTGCTACTTATACGATGCATAATGTTTGATTACCGTCTTAAACTATTGGTTATTACACAATCAAAATAAACTTTTTCCCTGCATTTGTCCCCTCTTACCAATAATGATTAAAAATGCTTAGTTCTCCTGATTTGAGCTTTTCTCGAACCTTGCCTATTGTTGTATTTAATCAGCTTGGCGAATTGTTGGAGCAGATGGCTCAAACAGTAGAAAGTGCCACTCTGGTACTGACCGAAGGTGTATTGGCGAGGATTTGCATATCGGTGGAGTGGCAAAGGCAAAGGTTTACGTTGGTGGTTTCTGAGCAGTTTAGTGCGCTTTTGTTAGGAAATTTTGAGTCAGGTGAGCAAGGGAACAGGGGAACAGGGGAGCAAGGAATTGATTCGGCACTCAGTGCTAGATTGACATTTAATTTAGAAGCGATCGCTTCCTTTCTCGGCGAATTGAGAGACTTGTTTGAGTGCGATTCCTCTACTTATCAAAATCTCGAATGCTATCGCCAAATTATTGGGCCCAATGATGCTACCCTCCAAAGTAAGTTCTCGCTGTTGTTATTAGAATATCTCCTAACTCAGCCAAACCAAGAAATAATATCACCTCCAAGTCCAATTGGGCCCGCAGTTTATATCTGTCAACCAGTGGAAGATGCCTTAAAAAAACAGGTTTCCCAAGAACGGTTGTTGAATCAGGTAACAACGCAGATCCGCAAAAGCCTGGATTTGCCAGTGATTATGGCAACGGCAATTACACAGGTGCGTGAGTTTCTAGAATTAGACCGATTAGTAATCTATAAATTTGAAGGTTCCAAAGTCAACACTCAACAACACCAGTCTTCTCCAGATGATGGTAACGGTAAACGCTCAACTTCTATTTCAGTAAATAATCAATCTCTACTAAAAGACTTCCAACAGTATGGGGGTTATATTGTCTATGAAGCCCGTGCTACAAATGCCATTACATCTGTATTGAATTACACAGAAAGGAATTGCTTTATGCGAACCTCTCAATGTTGGGAGAAGTATCGTCAAGGCTTTACCTTAGCTGTGGATGATGTCGAAAAAACTTATGCTCTAGAAGAGTGTTTATTGAATTTTTTAAGGGAAAGCCAAGTTCGGGCCAAGTTGGCAGCACCGATTATATTTGAGGATAAATTGTGGGGTTTGCTGATTGCTCATCAGTGCAATCAGCAACGCCAGTGGACTGAGAGTGAAAAAAACTTGCTGACTTCTATCGCCGAACAATTAGCGATCGCAATTCATCAAGCTGAGTTAATGCAAACCCTCACCCAAGAAAAACAAACTCTCGAACAACGAGTGATTGAACGCACAATTGGACTACGTGATGCTCTCCTCGCCGCCGAAGCTGCTAGCCGGATCAGAAGTGAATTTCTCGCTACTATCAGTCACGAATTACTCACGCCTTTAACTTATGTGATTGGGATGTCGTCTACTTTGTTACGCTGGCCTTTGGGTGAATTGAGTCAACGACAACGCGACTATCTGCAAACAATCCACGACAGTGGAGAACATTTATTAGAAATGATTAATGACATCCTCGATTTATCGCAAATCGAGGCTGGGAAGACGGCTTTAAATATTTCGGAATTTTCTTTGGTGAATGTTGCTGAAAATGCTGTAGAGTCGTTACAAAAAAAAGCAACAAGCGAACAAATTAATCTTAACCTTGATTTGCAAATCGATCCCAGACGCGATCGCTTTACCGCCGATGCAGAACGAATAGCCCAAATTCTCTTGAATCTGTTAACTAATGCGATTAAATTTACCCCTGAAAGTGGTAATGTTACCTTGCGCCTTTGGGTGGAGGATGATACAGCTATTTTTCAAGTGGAAGATACTGGGATTGGTATCCGCGAAGAACAGTTACCATTAATCTTTGAAAAATTTCAGCAACTAGATACACCCTACCGCCGCCGCTACGAAGGTACTGGACTTGGATTAGCTTTAACTAAACAACTTGTAGAACTCCATCGGGGTCGAATTGAAGTAGAATCAACTATCAGTATTGGCTCAATTTTTACTGTATGGATACCAACTCAGGCAATGAGAGGGCTGAGTTAGAAATCTGCTTATCAAACCAGAATTCAGGAGTCAGAATTCTTCTTCAATTTCGCATTTTCTCCACACAAATTAAAAAGTAAAAAGAGAATCCCCGAAATTGATTTCCGGGGATTTAACAGGACACCTTGTTTCTTGGACTGCGTGTCTCATAGACGCAAGGCGGCTTCTCGGAGAGTAACAAATCTTTTTATTTTTTCCATAAATACATTTAGTTGCTCTCAAACCGTTTTTTATTTTTTCCTTCTTTTGCCTTGTTTGCTGAAAGGAATAATTCGATTTAGGGAACTCTAGCTATTAGGCTATGAATGGGAACTAAGTTATGAAAGCTACCTATACTTGTTCAAGTTTGGTGAATAGAATCTTGACAATTGGAATGATGCTACCTTTAGGGGCAATACTTCTGGGGAACAAATCTACTAACGCTCAGGTAACTCCTGATAGCACCCTTAATACTAGTGTCTCCCAAAATGGCAATAACTTCACCATCACCAACGGTAATCGAGTTGGCAACAACCTCTTCCACAGCTTCAGCCAATTCTCAGTTCCCAACAACGGCTCGGCTTTCTTCAATAATGCCGCAGATGTGCAAAATATCTTCAGTCGTGTAACTGGCGGTAATGTTTCTTATATTGATGGTTTAATTCAGGCGAATGGTAGCGCTAATCTGTTTCTGATCAATCCTAGTGGTATAGTTTTCAGCGCCAATGCCAAACTTAATATTGGCGGCTCGTTTATTGGGACAACTGCTGAGAGCATTAAATTTAGTAATGGTGCTGAGTTTAGCACCATTAATCCTCAAGCTCCTTCATTATTGACTATCAATGTTCCCCTTGGCTTGCAAATGGGCAGCAATCCGGCACCGATAACCGTTCAAGGTACAGGACACTCCTTAACCGCAACCAGTGGAATGACTCTGGCTCCCTTGGCTCGGATTCCCAGTTCTACAAAACTGCAAGTACAGCCTGGAAACACGATCGCTTTAGTGGGTGGCGACCTACATCTAAATGGAGCAACCTTGAGCGCCGACCAAGGACAAGTAGAATTAGGCAGTGTGAGCGGTGCAGGACTTGTCAGCCTCACACCAAACCAACGAGGCTACACACTAGGGTATGGAGATATACAACACTTTGGCGATATTCAGCTAGCAGAGCGATCGCTATTAGATGTGAGTGGGATCAATGCCGGTTCCGTTCAGATTCAGGGTGAACGAATTCAATTTACTGATGGATCTCTGGTACTGGCACAAAATCTTGGTAATTTCCCCGGTGGTGACATTCATCTCCAGGCGACAAAGGCGATTAATCTAATAGGCACAACATCCAATGCCACAATTCGGAGCGGGATTCGCGATGAAGCTTTTGGTCGGGGAGCTGGTGGAAACATTAGCGTTATCACTCCCAGTTTAACCCTCACTCAGGGAGCAGGTTTGAATAGCTCAACATTGGGATTGGCTCCTAGTGGCAATATTCAAATTGAGGCAATGGCAATTGATTTATCTGGCTTTTCACCTATTAATCCCAGTGTTGTCACCATCCTTAACACTACTACCTTAAGTACGGGAAATGCCGGCGATGTGGTAATCAATGGTAATAGTCTACTAATATCAAGTGGTGCTTCACTGTCTTCGAGTACATTTGGCAGTGGGTCTAGCGGTAAAGTCACGATTCGCAACACTAGTACAACGGTGACGGGAGAAAGCCCTTCAGAACTTTATAGTAATATCGGTATAATTACATTTGCCACTGGAAATTCAAAAACCTTAACGTTGAATACCGCCAACTTGCAAATTCTGGATGGGGGAGCAGTTGCTGCCACCGCATTTTTTAGCGGTAATGGGGGAGATTTAAGCATTAATGCCAGCGAATCGATTACAGTTAGCGATCGCGGCAGAGCAAATAACAGCAGCATTAATGCATCTACCATTCGACCTGACCCCCGATTGCGGGAGCGATTCGGTCTGCCAAATATACTGACGGCTAATGCAGGTAGTGTGAATATTACTACCCCAAAGTTGACCTTGACCAATGGCGGAACGGTCAGTGTCACTAGTCAAGGCAGTGGAAACGGTGGCAGTCTGAAGATCGATGCAGATACGATCCGATTAAATCATCAAGGGTTTATTCAAGCCCAAACAGAATCTGGTAATGGTGGCAATATTAGCTTACAAACCACAAACCTGTTGTTTCTCCGAGACAATAGCCTGATTAGCTCAACAGCCGGTGGTAATGGTAATGGGGGTAATATCAACATCAATGCACCCATCATTGTCGGACTAGAAAACAGCGATATTGTTGCTAATGCAGTGCGAGGTCGTGGTGGTAATATTCAAATCACGACCCAAGGCATTTTTGGTCTGAAATTTCGCGACCAACTTACACCAGACAATGATATTACAGCAAGTTCACAGTTGGGTGTGAATGGGAATGTGCAAGTTAATACTATTGGTGTCGATCCAAATTCTGGCTTAGTAGAACTGCCGGCGAATATCACCAATCCATCGCAGCAAATAGCCAGTGGTTGTTCTGTCAACCAAGGCAGCCGCTTTGTGGCAACGGGACGGGGTGGCGTGCCGCAAAATCCCAATCTAGATGTGACGAGCGATCGCACTTGGTCTGATACCCGCGACATCTCAGGATACCGCAAAACAAGTCAGGTAACTGCCCAGATCCCAGCATCCCCAGAAGTCATTATCCAAGCTACTGGTTGGCAACTTAATACACAGGGTCAAGTTGAATTAATTGCGGCGCAATCTCCTACACATGTACAGCCGCAGTTAACTTGTGCTGGGGTTTCCAAGAGTTAATTTGCCAAGAATTCTCTAACAAACTCAAAGTAATCTAATACATAAATTATTAAATATTAATCTCGGCAATTACTTATGCTTTTCCCAATCAAACAACGTCGGTGGCTCTATATCAATCTGATTATTTTGAGCTTGTGTTTGACAATAACCATTACACCTGCTGTAGCATCTCTCCAAGTACTGACAACTTCTACCTTGAATGTGTTAGCATCCACTTCCCAGGCTAGCAATTGGCTAGAACAGGGACGGAATCTCTATCGTTCAGGACGCTTTGCAGAAGCAGTAACGATTTGGGAAACGGCAGCACAACAGTACCAGGCTCAAGGCGATCGCTTGAACGAAGCCCTAAGCTTGAGTTACCTTTCACTGGCACAACAAGAACTTAATCAATGGGAAGCAGCCAGTCAATCTATTGAACAAAGCTTGAAACTGTTGCAAACCTCTATTCCCTCTGCTGATGCAATTCTCTGGGCGCAGGCACTCAATACCCAAGCAAATTTGCAATTTCACAATGGCAAAGCCGAAATTGCCCTCGAAAATTGGCAACAAGCTCAAAAATATTATGAGCAAGCAGGCGACAAAATGGGTAGCTTGGGTAGTCAAATTAACCAGGCACAAGCTTTCCAAAGTTTGGGATTTTATCGCCGTTCTAAAGAGCAGTTGGAGACGCTAACTCAAAAGTTAAGAGCAATGCCAGATTCGGAAATTAAAGTTAGTGGACTGCGATCGCTTGGTTTAGCCCTGCAAATGATTGGCGATGGTAAGAGTAAAGAGGTGTTAGAGGAAAGTTTGGCGATCGCTCGCCAAACTCAAACTACAACTCAGTTGAGTTCCATCCTACTAAGCTTAGGAAAAACCGCCGTTGATTTGCAAAATCCAGAAGCGGCATTGGATTACTTTCAACAAGCCCAACAGCTAACCACCAATCCAAGCGATCGCTTACAGGCGCGTTTAGCTCAGTTTAAGCTTTTTCTCGATTACGACAAACCTGAGTTGGCTACCCCACTCGCACCTCAACTACAACAACAACTTCGAGAACTACCCCCCAGCCACACTTCTCTCTACGCAGCGATCAATTTTGTTGCCACCCTGAATCGACGGTCAAATTCTGAGCAAATCGTACCACTGAAAGACCAGGCGCAACTCATGGCAGTTACAGTCAAGTCTGCACAACAGATCCAAGATGCTCAAGCAGAAGCTTACGCATTGTATCAGTGGGCAAAACTCTATCGTCGGACACAGCAATTATCACAAGCACAGCAGTTAAGTCAAAAATCCCTCGACATTGCGCGTCAACTCCAATCTGAGGATATTATTGCTCAATCTGCTTGGCAAGTGGGACAGTTGTATAAAGAACAAGGCGATCGCCAAGAAGCAATTACTGCTTATACAGAAGCGGTTAAAGCTTTAAAGTCAATCCGGGGAGATTTGGTTGCCATCAACCGTGATATTCAGTTCTCCTTCCGTGAAAGTGTGGAGCCTGTTTACCGCGAACTGGTAAGTTTACTTTTAGATCGGCAACCAAGTCAGGCAGCACTAATACAAGCCCGTGATTTAATTGAGGGTCTGCAAGTTGCAGAACTCGATAACTTTTTCCGGGAAGCTTGTTTAGATAAGTCTCAGCAGATTGACCAAGTTGACCCCAATGCAACTGTTATTTATCCGATTATCTTGCCAGATCGCCTAGCAATAATCCTTTCCAAAACTGGACAACCATTGCGTTATTATGCAACACAAAAATCTCAAGTTGAAGTCGAACAAACTCTAGACAAATTATTAGTTAGCTTCAATCCCGTCTCAGATTTTCAAGAGCGCGATCGCTTGTCCCAAGAAATTTATAGTTGGCTAATTCGTCCTGCCGAAATGGATCGAGCCTTCAAAGACACCCAAACACTAGTATTTGTTTTAGATGGTCGATTACGTAATATCCCTATAGCAGCCCTGTATGATGGGAAGCAATATCTGATTGAAAAGTATGCTGTTGCCCTCTCACCAGGAATGCAACTAATGGCTGCGCGATCGCTCCAGCAAAATCACATCAGTGCGATCGTCGGGGGCATCAGCGAATCTCGTAATGGCTTTAGCGCTTTACCTGCGGTGGAATCAGAAGTTAAGCAAATCTCCAAGACAGTGCCATCTTCGACGTTGCTAAATGAGCAATTCACCAGTCAAGCCCTTGCCAATCGTGTCAAATCTAGTAGTGCAGGTATCGTCCATTTGGCAACCCACGGACAGTTTAGCTCCCGTCTTGAAGATACCTTCTTGCTAACTTGGGATGGAGAAGTCAATGTTAAGGAATTGTCTGAACTCCTCAAAAACCGGGGTAACGAGCCATCAAAAGCGATTGAGTTGCTAGTCTTGAGTGCCTGTGATACAGCAGCAGGAGACGATCGCGCCGTTCTGGGACTAGCAGGCTTGGCTGTCAAATCTGGTGCCCGCTCAACTATCGCCACTCTCTGGCCCGTCAAAGATCAAGTAGCCGAGATGCTGATGACACACTTCTATGACCAACTGCGACAACCCAAAATCACTAAAGCTGAAGCACTGCGGCAAGCCCAAATCAACACGATCCGCCAAACTGATTTCCACGATCCTTTCTTTTGGTCTGCCTTCGTTTTGGTTGGTAACTGGCTGTGAAGGAGGCAGGAGGCAGGGGGTAGAAACTCTTTATATCTCAGTTTTGAGTCCTACATTTTGTACTTCACTTAAAAAGCAAACTGCTGTAAATCACGAGCCTCAATCTACCTCTTACTTATCTTGTTAACTACGTAATTATATTGAGTTAAGCTATATTAGCTAGGACGAAATTTTACGTTATATCGGTTAAATTTGGTTTATATTGCTAGTAGTTCTTTAAGCCTTTGGCTGTTAGATGAACTAATTTTCCAAGCTTATTCCCACAATCACAATAAATTTACTTAGTATTACCTTTTCTTTAAGGAAGTTCAACATTATGAAGCTTCGATATTTAGCTAGTACATTGAGCATCATCGCTCTGTTTGCTAGTAGTACATGGAACAGTGCCAATGCTGTTACATTTACCCCACCAATTAACAATGGCGCTCCCAGCCAAGCAACCGGCGGAGCTTCCCGTGGTAATTTCTTTATCCCTACTTCTGGTAAAGGCGCTCCCAGTCAAGCAACGGGAGGAGCTTCCCGTGGTAGTTTGTTTACACCTAGTGCTGGTAAAGGCGCTCCTAGACAAGCAACGGGAGGAGCTTCCCGTGGTAGTTTGTTTACACCTAGTGCTGGTAAAGGCACTCCTCAACAGGCAAGTGGAGGAGCTTCTCGCGTTGGTACTTACTACTTAAATACTTCAACTGAATCGGCAGGCCCGGCAGCTCTAATCGCCCTCCTACCGCAAAGCTTCTATGGCACAACAGTGTCTGAACATCCCACAATTCTGGTATATCTCCCTGTTTCTAATGCAGAAGAAGCTGTGTTCAGCCTCAAGGATGAAACTGGCAATACGCAATATCAAATGACCATTCCTATTACTCTGAAAGCTGGAGCGATCGCTATCAAATTACCAGCCGATGCACCCGCTTTAGTAGTTGGGAAAAACTACCATTGGTTCCTAGCTGTTAAAGTTGATGGACAACTCAGCCCAAGTACCCCTTATGTCGATGGTTGGATTCAACGTATCCAGCCTAGTGCTGAACTAGCAACAGCGATGCAGCAGCAAGATGCTTTGAAGCGAGCGACAGCTTTTGGTAAAAATGGCGTTTGGTATGATTGCGTGGAAACACTTGCAGCCCTACATAGCGCTCAACCTACTAACGTAACTCTTACCAAGCAATGGGAAGAACTCCTCTCTTCAGTTAACTTAAAAGAGATTGTCACAGCTCCGTTATTAGGATCTACTAACTAACAGTAATTTAGGCATTGGGTATTGGGCATTGGTTATTTTCCCCCATTCCCCATTCTATTCCCCATCTCCCATTCCCCATTCCCCATGTGGCGCAGATTCCAGACTTTCATCCAACGCACTCGTAGCGTTTTAATTATTACTCCCACAGTTGCTTTGACTGTCATTGTCGGGCAATCGTTGGGATTTTTCAATTTACTTGAATGGAAAATTCGTGACGAATGGGTTCGTCAGCGATCGCCAGGAACGATCGCCGATGAAATTGTGATTGTCACAATCGATGAGCGTGATATCCAATCGGTGCGAAAATGGCCAATTCCCGATTGGGCATTAGCAAAATTACTAGAAAAGATTCGGGCACAGCAACCTAGAGCCATCGGATTGGATCTCTACCGAGATTTACCAGAGGGAAGCGGATATGAAAAACTGGTCAAAATCTTCCGCAGCACTCCCAATTTGATCGGCGTTGAGAAAATCACCGGAGAGCGTGTCAATCCGCCACCAGAATTGAAGAAACTCGATCGAGTCGGATTAGCAGATTTGGTATTGGATGGCGATCGCTTTGTGCGTCGCGCTTTGCTGACGGCAGTTGATACCAAAGAGCAAAACACGCTCAAAGCTGGATTGGCAACCCAGGTGGCGCTCAAGTACCTGGAAGCCGACAAGATTACTTTAGAAAGTATTGACCCCAAGCAGCAAAAGTTTCAGTTGGGTAAAGCAATTTACCTACCATTAGACAATCAAGAAGCAGGCTACTCCGATACTGATTTAGGCGGCTATCAAATTTTGCTCAATTGGCATGGAACAGATGCGGCATTTCGGACAGTTGCCATGCGCGATGTTTTAGCAGGGCGAATTCCAGCCAACTTAATGCGCGATCGCATGGTGTTTATTGGATCGACGGCCGCTAGCACCAATGACTTCTTCAATACACCCTTTAGTTCTTCCTGGATCTCTACTCAAAAACCTACACCTGGGGTTGTTATCCACGCCAATATTGCCCATCAACTGGTACAAGAGGCAAAAATTGCCAAGGGAACCTTGCACGGCGTTTCTAGTCGGGCTGTGTCGTTCTGGATTATTTTATGGTCTGCGATCGGTTCTTGTGGTAGTTGGTTCTTATCCAGTCGCAGGCTGCGGATTCCTGGTGGAAAAATTCTCTGGGCAACTGTAAGTATCAGTACCGTGTTTGTAGGGGGCAGCTATGGGATGTTTTTAGATGGCATTCTGATTCCAGTCACACCCACCCTAGCCGCATTCATCAGCAGCGTGATTGCAACCACAAATGCCTATAAACACAGGCGGTTAGAAGAAGCGAATCAGCAACTAGAAATTGCCAACACTCAACTATTAGATTATTCCAAAACTCTGGAGTTCAAAGTTGAAGAGCGAACTCATGAACTGTTGGAAGCAAAGCAAGCTGCGGATGCTGCTAACGAAGCAAAGAGCGAGTTCCTGGCAAATATGAGCCATGAACTACGCACACCGCTTAATGGCATCCTTGGTTTTGCTCAGG
This sequence comes from Nostoc sp. 'Peltigera membranacea cyanobiont' 232, assembly GCF_002245985.1. Lineage (NCBI taxonomy): Bacteria > Bacillati > Cyanobacteriota > Cyanophyceae > Nostocales > Nostocaceae > Nostoc > Nostoc sp. 'Peltigera membranacea cyanobiont' 232. Next base: position 13,984 of record NZ_NOLK01000120.1, on the reverse strand, counting down.
TGCTAGAAGTATCGCCAAATATGACAGAGAAAAATCTGGAAGGAGTCAGCATTATCTACCAATGTGGAACACACCTGCTGATGCTAATCAATGATATTCTTGACCTTTCAAAAATTGAAGCTCGGAAATTAGAATTGCTTGCGACTACTGTCAATTTGTCCACTTTCTTGCATGGTGTCACCGAAATTTGCAAGATCCGAGCAAAACAAAAAGGGATTGGATTTAATATTTTAATCAGCGATCGCTTACCAGTTGCCATTGAAGTCGATGAAAAACGGCTACGGCAAGTTTTGATCAACTTACTAGGCAACGCTATTAAATTCACAGACAACGGTAGTGTCACCTTTAAAGTAGATGTCATTAGTCAAGAATTTAAACAAATGACAAATGACAATAGACAAATGACATACCAGAAAATTCGCTTCCAGATTGAAGACACGGGTATTGGAATGTCATCAGACCAATTAGAGAAAATCTTTTTGGCTTTTGAGCAAGTAGGTGAAGCAGGGCGGAAATCTGAAGGTACTGGCTTGGGATTAGCAATCAGTCAAAGAATTGCAACATTGATGGGCAGCCAAATTCAAGTGCAGAGTCATCTGGGTGAAGGTAGTCTTTTTTGGCTGGATTTGATTGTAACAGTACCAGTTTCTCATGACTGGCAGATAGAAACGATGTCTACCCCAGGCATAGATGCAGCCCCAACCCATCAAAAAATCATCGGTATTCGGGGTAGTGCGCCCCAAATTCTCATTGTTGATGATGATACTAACCATTGTTCTATGTTGGCCAATTTGCTTGAAAGAATTGGCTGTCGAACCCTGAAAGCAAGCGATGGCAAACAGGGACTACAGATGGTAACTGAACATCACCCAGATGTGATTCTACTGGATTTAGCCATGCCTAATATGGATGGCTTTGAGTTAATGGTTCACTTACAAGAAAATCCACAAACCCGTACTATTCCAATTATTGTCTCTAGTGCCAGTGTTTTTGAAGAAAATCGACAACGAAGTTTTGAAGCCGGGGCTACAGCTTTTTTGCCGAAACCCCTGCAAGTTGATGAGCTATTTAATGCACTGCTATCGCTGCTAAAAGTGGAATGGATTTATGCTCAATCCACACCTCAAAAATCACTTTCCCAACCCGAACAGAAAGCCGATGCTGAATTGATTCTGCCATCCCAGGATGTTTTACAACAACTTTATCATCTAGCAATGATGGGAGATATTCCGGCGATCGAGGGAATAATAAAAGAGTTAATTAAGCAAGATAGTCAGCTAACTCCCTTCGCAACTGAGTTAAGCCAATTTACTGTCAACTTCCAAACAGGAAAAATCCGTAAGTTCCTTAAAAATTTTGTAACAACTGAGCCACATCAATGATGTTTGAACCTCTCTTGAAGCCAATGTATATCCTTTTGGTAGATGACAATCCCAACAATCTCAAAGTCCTATCAGAAGCGATTCAGGGATGTGGCTGGAAAACACTCATGGCAACTGATGGAGAGTCGGCTATTGAACAAACAGAATATGCCGTTCCCGATCTCATTCTTTTGGATGTGATGATGCCTGGAATTGATGGATTTGAAACTTGTCGCAGACTAAAAGCCAATTCCATCACACAGAATATTCCGGTTATTTTTATGACTGCTTTGGCCGATGCCACAGACAAAGTGAAAGGACTAGAAATTGGTGCAGTTGACTATATTACCAAACCCTTCCAGCAAGAAGAAGTTATTGCTCGATTAAAGTTACATTTAAAAATCTCCCATCTTACCCGTACTTTAGAACAAAGAGTGCAAGAACGCACCATAGAATTAAGCCAATCTCTACAAAAGTTACAACACACCCAATTACAACTAATCCAGAGTGAGAAAATGTCCGCTCTTGGACAACTTATTGCAGGCATCGGTCATGAAATTAATAACCCGATTGGTTTTATTAGTGGAAATTGCTCTCATCTTGAAGAATATATGCAGTGTCTCCTGCGTTTGGTGAATCTCCAACAGCAAAAAATACCATATCCAGACCCAGAAATTGAACAACTAGTTAAAGAAATTGACTTGGAGTATCTAGGTGAAGATTTACCAAAAATTATGAGATCAATGCATCAGGGAATTGGTCTTCTGAAAGACATTAGCCTCTCTTTAAGAACCTTTGCTCGATCTGATATTTCATCTATGGTGGAGTTTCAGATTCATCAAGGAATTGATACTACCTTAATGCTCTTAAAGCATCGATTAAAAGGTCAAGGAAATCGCTCTAAAATCGAGACGATCAAACAATATGGTGAGTTACCTCCAATCACTTGCTATCCTGGACAACTTAATCAGGTATTTATGAATATTATCGCCAATGCAATTGATGCATTTGATGACCTCCATCAAAACCACTCAGTTCAAGAAATTGCTGCTGCTGTCCCTCACACCATCACGATCGCTACATCAGTCGATCGTCAGCAAGAAACTGTTACGATTTGCATTGAAGATAACGCTTTTGGGATGCCTCCTGAAGTGCAAGCTAGAATTTTTGACCCATCTTTTACAACTAAAGCTGTGGGTAAGGGAACTGGGCTAGGATTAGCTATCAGCCACCAAATTATTACCGATAAACATAATGGACAAATTAACTGCTCATCAACTTCTGGAAAGGGAACGAAGTTTATTATTACTTTAGCAATTTAAGGGGATAGAGAGAGAAAACTCTGCTCCATTTCCTGGCTCCGATATGATACTTAGTTGTCCTCCATGTTTTTCTATAATAGAGTGGCTAATTGATAATCCTAAGCCTGTTCCTGTACCAATAGGTTTTGTTGTGAAAAATGGGTCAAATAGTCGCTGTTTTACCTCCTCAGATATACCGAGGCCATTATCTGCAATTTGAATAGTTATTGTATTAGCATCAGCCATTTTGGTACGAATTTTGATGGTGGGTATTTTTGTTTGTCTATGTTCAGTTGTGAATGATAAATCCAATGCATCAATAGCATTGTTGAGAATATTCATAAATACTTGATTGACCTGACTGGCGTAGCAAGTGACCTCTGGTAACTGTGCATATTCCTTAATTACATTGATTGCAGGGCGGTGGGTTTTATTTTCTAGACGGTGGTGTAAAATTAACAAGGTGCTGTCGATGCCTTCATGAAGATTGACACTTTTCATTTCAGCCTCATCCAGTCGCGAGAAATTACGGAGAGAAAGGACAATTTGGCGGATGCGATCTGTCCCTACTTTCATTGATTGCAGCAATTTTTGTAAGTCGGATTTGAGAAAGTTTAAATCTATTGCTTCTAGTTCTTCTTGAATCTCAGCAAATGGTTGAGGATAGTAGTGCTGATACCGCTCAATCAGGTGCAGCAAATCTTGACAATATTCATTGGTATAGGTGAGGTTGCCATAGATAAAGTTAATCGGGTTGTTAATTTCGTGGGCAACACCTGCAACCATTTGTCCCAATGAAGACATTTTTTCAGTTTGAATCAGTTGGCTTTGTGTATGTTGCAGTTGTTCTAAAGTTTCCGAGAGATGCTGATTTTTCTCATTCAACTCCAGAGTTCTCTGCTCCACCTTTTGCTCCAAGGTATGGTTGTAGTCCTCTAGTTGGGCTTTTGCTACGGCTAGATTGTTATACAACATAGCATTTTGCAGCGAGATGGCAGCTTGTGCTGTGAGCAACCGCAAAACCTCAAGACGGTTTTGGGTAAAGGCTCCAGTCGTCAAACTGTTTTCTAGGTAAAGGATGCCGACGATCTGGCCGCGATTGTGAATAGGCGTACATAGCAAGCTTTTGGGTTGCCATTGAATGATGTAGGGATCGTTGGCGAAGGTGGTTTCTCTGCGGGCATCATCTAGCACTAAGGTTTCGGAGGTACGCGAGACATAGTTCACAATCGCTTTGGGAATATTCTGACTGTCTGAAAGAGGAAGGGAATGCAGGTTTATTATCCCCAGGTTTTCACCCGTAGACGTAGCCTGTGGTAGAAGAAATTGCTCCTCTTCGACGATCGCTTGGCTGGTTTTTTGAGCAGCAACTACCCAATTATCCTCTTGAAGCAGCAGGAGGATTGATTTGTCAGCCCCGGCATTTTCGATTACAACCTGCATCAGGGTTGTCAACAGCTTTTCTAACTCAATTTCTCCAGCCAGTGCATGAGAGGCTTTCATTACCGTTGCTAAATCTAACGCTTCAGTCCCACTAGAACTACTCTGGCTGAATCCGATGGTAGTGGTGAGAGTTGAAGAACCAGTTTCATCTTGCTCAAAAACCTTAAGCAATAATTGAGAATATTGCTTTTCTAACTGGTTAACTTTGGCGATCGCTCCCCAACTAAGGTAAGTGTAATAGGCATTTTCTAAGTAAATTTTAGCGATCGCTTCTTTATTCCATTCTAAATAAAATCGGGCAGCCAGTTCATTGGCGAGGGCTTCTTCTTGAACGTATCTATTGATTTTTGCCCCAGAGATGGCGCGATCGTAAAGATCCACTGCTTGCGCCATAAGTCCCAACACTCGGCATTCTTCGGCTTTCACCAGTTCAAATTTGTGCAAATAATTCATCGGTGCGTGGTGCGCCCATATCTGCATTTTTCCTTGGTTTTCTGTCACCCGTTCCAGTAATGTTTTTTGGCGAGAGGGCGTAGCTATAGAATACTCTGCTAAAGCCGTCAGGGAATCATAAAAATAAAACATCGGCACAGTGGCATAGCCCGTGCCCGCAACGAGATATTCTCTAGCTTGAGCAGCTATTTCCACTGCTTGAGAGAGATTTTCAAACAGATAACAGAGAATCAATTTGTGGAGGAAAAAATAGTGAAGTCCAGTCAATTCATTAGCTTGAACCAATTGAGTCACAAATTCTGTTTCGTTCAGTGCCTCACCTGTCATAATACAGGGATTCTCAGCAAGCCCTTGCAAATTCAAAACTGTTTGCCAAAAGATGCGGCAGTAGTTGAGGGTTGTGACTTGCTTAAAATTTTCCAAAACACGAGTGTAAGCCTGGATGTCTTGCTCTAATGAGTTCAACTCTCGACCCAGGAAATAGGAATACTGGCAGATGTCTTTGGTGTTGAAGCCTACGTAGTATACATTTCCAGTTTCTAAGGCAATCTTGTAACCCTCCTGCATCAGCTGCAAAGATTTTTTTAAAGGAGACTTTAAATAAGTAATGAAAGCACCTACAACATAAAATACCGTGGGTTTGATGTCGCTAATATTAAATTTGTCAGTTAGTGCCAAGGCAAGGTTGCCAACTCGATCGGCTGTTTCAATATCCTGAAGAATTCCACTCAACAAAATGCCATAACAAGCATAACAAAAGGCAGAAAATGGAGCATTGCCGGACTCAATAGATGCTTGGACTTGAGACAAGATGAGTAGTGGAAACAAATTTGGCTCGGCAATGTAAACGGCTGGAGCAACGTTTGCCACAATTCGGGTAACTGCTAGCTTATCTGCGGCTACCATCAGAGGTAAGTCAACCAATTCGGCAATATCACGACCGTTAATCAGGGTAGCAGTTTCTTGGAGGGCTTGCTGAATATCTTGCAGGGTGGGTGTTTCTGGGAAAACCACACCGAACTGACTCATTCCCTGACGAGCGATCGCGATCGCTCCCAACACATCATTTTTAGCTGTATACGCCTGGATTTTGGTTTCGTAAATGCTGACTCGATCTAGTGGAGTTTTGGTTTCCTGGATCGCTGTTTGAGCCAATTGTTCCATCTGTTCATACTCGCCACCGAGATAAGCAGCATCGGCGGCTAATTCGTGGAGTGTCAGAGCCAATTCATACTGACTTTGCCAACAGTCGCATCTCAATAAACGAATCCCCGCAGTTAAATACTCAATTGCTACTTGGTAAGCTGTGGAAGACTTGGCTTTCTTTCCTGCTAGCAGATTGAGTTGTGCGAGTCGATCGCGATCGCTTTGAGATGCGAGCAATTCTATGCCAATATTCAACTGGTTGACAATTTCAAAAATCAGCAATTCTTGCTCAGTTTCTGGGGTATTGCTCAACAGCAATTGACCAATCTTGAGGTGCGTTGCTGATTTCCGATCCGCCGGAATTAGTGAATGAGCAGCTTGTTGAACGCGATCGTGAAGAAATTTGTAGGTAATAGTTATCGATGTGTTGTCATTTGTCAAATCATCCATGACAACAGACTCATCCTGGAAGAATGTATAACCTTCGCCATTGGGCAAAATTAATCCATCTTTGAGGGCTGGCCACAAATCTGCTGCGGTTTGGGCTGGAGATTTTTCATAGACAACCGCTAGGGTTTCTAAATCAAACTGATTGCCGACACAAGCAGCCAGTTTGAGAACATCCAGAGTCTGCTGTGGTAATTTTTGGAGTTGTAGCGCCACAAACTCGACAATATCTTCTGTAAAAGATAGCGCCCGGATTTGAGCAAGATTGCACTGCCAATCACCTGTTCTGCTGGCAAAGGCAATCAGCCCATCTTCATGCAGCGATTTGAGAAACTGGTTAGTGAAAAATGGATTACCTTTGGTCTTTTGATAGACCAGATTAGCGATCGCAGTTGCTTGTTCTGTTGAATATTTGAGGGTATCTGCAATCAGTTGATTCAGGTCGGTTTGGGTGAGGGCAGAAAGGACAATACTACTAACTGTAATCCCTTCTTGACGCATTTCCTCAATGGTCAACATCAAGGGATGTGCAGAATAAACTTCATTATCTCGATATGCTCCAATCACTAGCAAATAAGATTTGCTGGCTTCACTCATCAGCAGGTGCATCAGTTTTAAGGAAGCCGAGTCTGCCCATTGTAAATCATCGAGGAAAATAACGAGGGGATGCTCTTGGGTTGTGAAAACTTGAATGAATTTCTGAAACAGCAAATTGAAGCGGCTTTGGACAGCAGTACCTGATAATTCTGGGACGGAGGGCTGTTTCCCAATGATTCGTTCGAGTTCTGGAATCACCTCAATAATTACTTGACCACTTTCACCCAATGTAGATAAAATTTGAGTCTTCCACTGGTCAATTTGAGCATCACTCTCTGTCAGCAGTTGTGCCATTAAGTCCCGAAACGCTTGTACCAAAGCAAAAAAGGGAATATTACGATTAAATTGATCGAATTTGCCCTTGATAAAGTATCCATGCTGACGGGTGATTGGTTTGTGAACTTCGTTGACAATTGCCGTTTTCCCAATGCCAGAGGAACCTGCTACAAGGATCATTTCAGAATTTCCCTGGCGCACCCGCTCAAAGGTTGCTAGCAGCATTAAGACTTCTAGTTCCCGGCCGTAGAGTTTTTCGGGAATCGTAAAGCGATCGCAAACGTCCCTGTGTCCTAGCTGAAATGGGATAATATTTCCACTTTCTTGCAATTGATCTAAACACATTTGCAGATCGTGCTTTAGCCCGAATGCGTTCTGATAGCGGTCTTCAGCATTTTTCGCCATCAGTTTCATGACGATATCACAAAGAATTTGGGGAATCTCTTCTCTATCCCCTAAAAGTGGTGGTTGTTTTGCTATATGACAATGCAGCAATTCCATAAAATCATCAGATTGAAATGGCAATTGCCCTGTTAAGAGTTCATAGAAAGTGACTCCGAGAGAATAGAAGTCAGTGCGGTAATCAATCCCCCGGTTCATTCGCCCAGTTTGTTCGGGGGAGAGATAGGCGAGGGTTCCTTCTAAAACAGTCGGGCTGGTTGAAAGTTGGTTAACTCTTGGCAGCAGGGAAGCAATGCTAAAGTCAATGAGTTTAATCTGCTTTGTGGTAGGGTTTATCAGGATATTGGCGGGTTTGATATCCTTGTGGATGATTTCGTGATGGTAGAGATCGGCGAGAATATCAGCAAGTGCGATCGCAATCTGGAGAAACTCGCTCAAAAAGTGAGGACAGGGGTGTGAGAGGTTTGTCTGACTTCCTACATTTCTGAATCCCTGTCTCCAAGAGGCAGAATACTCCTTCAAAGAAATTCCACCAAAGTCTTCTAAAATCAGGGCAGGTCGATTTTGATAACTCTCCAGACTATAGATCCGAACAACCCCAAGAACATTTAAGATTTTCGCAATGGTATACTGATTCCTGAATTGAGCCAACTCAATCAGACTGGGATAAGAACTTTTAAGAAGTTTGATGACAACAGGAGTTTGATCCGCCTCTCGCCAACCTCGGTAAACCAGGGTGCGAGTGCTGGTGTAAATTCTTTCACCAATCCCATAGCCGGGAACATCGACTCGATTTTCTACCATAAAACTTGCTACTGGATAACCTAAGTTAAGTTTTCCCTAATTAACTCGAAGGATCGCAATTCATGATGTAATTTTCTTCAGATAAAAAATTGAGAAACCCGGTTTAGCTAAACAATACCTCCGCCAAAAAAAGACGATGAAGAGAGAGGGCACTCTGTAGTAGAGTTGTTGTCTTCTACAACAATAATTTAGAACCGAGAAGCAGCCTGTGATATCCGAGCGGACAATGCTTGCTACCGCACATAAACCCGACAACGGGAGCGGTAAATCGGATCGTTATGGCAATGCTAGCAATTAGGGGAGAATGACGATATTGGGAATCTACCCTTGGGAAGATATTGATAAATGAAATTGGTATAATATACCAGAAAACAGCAATCCAGTCTTAAGTTATAAGTAAAAATCGTTAATAGTAGATTGCTAAAATGAATGAGTTCCGCAAAACTTTAGAAGACAAGAGTATGAGCTATGTGGGAATGATTGCAAAGTTTCCATTGGGCGTTCACGATCTCAAGTCTTTTATTACTCCTGAAAAGCATCTATTCGTTCTCAGTCATTTGGGAATCCCAGCCATTGACATCGATCGATGGAAGTTGAAAATTTCGGGATTAGTGGAGCAAAATATTGAGTTATCATATCAGAATTTGCTGAATCTGGAATATCGCGAATTAACTGTTTTCCAGCAATGTTCAGGCAATCCGCTTCAACCGAAGGTTCCAACAAGACTTATAAGTAATGTTATATGGGGTGGAGTTTCGCTGAGAGCAATTCTTAATCAATTGCAAGTTAAACCGGAAGCTCGTTATGTCTGGTTTGTAGGAGTCGATCGCGGTGTTTATGAGGGAGTTTCTAGCGATTCATATATTAAAGATATTCCGATCGAAAAAGCATTGGATAATGATGTGTTGCTAGCGTACAAGCTTAACGGTGAGTTGATATCAGCAGAGCGGGGTTTTCCGTTGCGGCTGGTGGTTCCAGGCTACTATGGCACTAACTTTGTAAAGTGGCTCTCATATATTTATGTCACAGATCGGCGATCGCCAGGGCTCTTTACAACAAACTTTTATAACGATCGAGTTGGAGGCGATGATGGGACTTTAAAACCTGTTTGGGAAGTTGCACCGGAGTCGGCGATCGTTTATCCTGCTCAAAATGAAGTACTATCCCTTCAACCTCAAATACTTTGGGGCTGGGCATGGGCATCTAGGGGTATCCAATCGGTCGATGTTAGTATAGATGGTGGCATCACCTGGCAAAGTGCTGAAGCTGAAGCACGCCTACAATATGCATGGCAACGATTTACGTTTCAATGGACTCCAGCAACGCCAGGAAAATATAGCTTGATGAGCCGAGCCACTGACTGTGATGGAGCAATTCAACCGATTCAGGAAGAGCGCAATGCTGTTTATACAGTAGTAGTCACTGTTAAAGAAGCGGCGGTAAAAGAGTCAAAGTCTTTTACCATCGCCGAATGAATGAAAATTGAGCAGATAGTTTAGACAGATGTTGGCGATCGCTTTGGTTGGTACACTGTAGCAAAGGGTTGTTGATAAGAATGGGTCTTAATATAGACCAAAAACTCATCGATCAACTCTGTAAAATACTCAAACCCTACATCAATCAACTCAAGTGCTTTTTGACGAATCTCTTCAGACACTTCAATCTCTCTCATTACTTGAAAAGAAGCAGGAGTATGAAGAGTGTGGGTATTTTCTATATGGTTATGACGCATACCAAAGTAACGGAACTCTGCTTGAGTCATTTTTTGTAGTTGCAGGGCCGCAGACATGGTTGAACGGAAAAAGACATTCGCTGTAACCTCAGATACCTCAATGGCAACCAATCTGATGATGGGATCTGCTCCACGAGTATACCGATCAAAGATCGGAAACATGGAACGGGAAATCTTAGTTTCATCGCTCCAAAGGAATCGCACTGCATCACTGAAGCGCATGGGATAGTCAATCCCCATTTTCTCCATGTCTTCTAGTAACCATTGCCAGTGGAAATGTTCTTCATGGGTGTGCAGATTTACCATCTCTTGAATGTAATTAGTCGTTGGCTCATCTCTGAGAACTCGTTTGCACAACTCACTGAACTCCAGTGCGAGTGGAGCAATCACGGGTGCAAATGCCAGTCTCTGCCGGGGATCGATCGACTCGTCTTCCATATATTTAAAGAACGGCAATTGGGCATATTCCCGGTTCTTCTGCTCAATCAGCTCAAGAATTGATTTCATTTCAATGTTCCTAATTATAGACAACAGACAACGGGCTTCTAACCGACTTGGTTATCCAGTCAGCCATAGCACTGCTCAGGCTTTTGCCTGAAAGAGTACTTATTGAGAGAATCTGAAAGTTTATTAGCTTAAAATTCTGCCACAGCGATCGCTAGCAGAATAAACAACACACCTCATAAACTGTGGCAGAAAATGTTCTGACAACTCTTCTCAATGTGCTAAGAGCTGACAGAAACTAAAAACAAACTATTTTATGATGATGCAATCAGGTACACATAAGAGTACTTTATTACATCATCTACATTAAATCGTAACTTTAAATATTAATTCTTATAAACCGTATAATCACGAGTAAAATTAAATATTTATGCTAAAGCTTTTTGTTAAAAGCTATTAAAAACTCAGTAATTTCATATTTATTTTTAGCTCGGATAAAAATCATAACTGCGATCGCAATGCCTCAAATTGCTGCCAACAAAGGTACAATGCACGCGGTACGTGAAAACATCCTTTCCATTTGCCACCTTTAAGGTTTAACAATACTTCACCACGCCGATTCAGGTAGCCAAACCATTCACCGTATTCTGAATCGGCAAAATGTGACCAAGTGTAATGGTGCATTTTTTGATACCATTCCCAACACACCTCACGTCCCGTTAGGCGATAGCCCATCGCTAATGCAACCAAAGATTCGAGGTGAACCCACCACAGTTTTTGATCCCATTCCAATTGTTGTGGGGGATGACCGTCTGCATCCATAAAGTAATACAATCCGCCGTACTCGCTATCCCAAGCAAAATTTAGGATGTTTAACACCACATCAACAGCTTGGTTAATAGTTTTGGTGTCGTTTTGGCGACGGGCGATATCCATAATAAACCACATAGCTTCGATACCGTGACCTGGATTAATCAGCCGCCCCTCAAAACAATCTATGTGAGAACCGTCAGGGGCAACATTTTCGGACATTAGTCCCCGTTTTTGGTCGAGAAAATCGGTCATTACTTCGCGGACAGTTTCAGCTAAGACATTCTCTAGTGTTTCCTTTGGCAGCAGCCATTCCATTTCTAGAGTCAGGTTGGCTAAAATCATCGGTACAGCCAATGATTTCATCGGGCGTGTGTTGGGATAGGTTTTATTATATTTGCCTTTTGGATTATCTTTGCGGCGTAATACGTTGTTATAAGCCTGCATTGCGACATCCTTTGCCCATTCTTCGCCGCTAGCAAGTGCATATTTACTAAATGCCATTGCTGCAAAGCAATCAGAGAAGATATTGTAAGGTTGAACTAATGGTTTCCCTTCACGGGTGACGGCAAAGTACCAGTTACCATCACTATCTCTGCCGTGTTTGGCGAGAAAGTTAGCGCCATTACTGGCAATTTTCAACCAGTTTTCGCGTTTTTCTAGCTGGTTGTAAAGCATCGAAAAAGTCCACACCTGGCGGTTTTGTAGCCAGATGAATTTGTCTGGATCGTAAATTTTGCCGTAGCGGTCTAAGCAAGTGAAATAGCCGCCTTGCTCCCAATCGAGAGAATATTTTTCCCAAAATGGGAGGACATCGTTGAGGAGAGCGTTTTTGTAAAGTTCAGCGTAGGCGTAGCTTGCCGGAGGCATCGCTTGAAAATTATACTCCATAAATTTCTTCCCTTTTTCTGCTAAAGCTAACAATTATCACATTTTGGCTCGAATATGGAGCGTAGGCGTAGCCCGTCGTAGACATCGCGTCAGTCTTTTACAAGATTTAGTCAGCAACAGTTATACTTCTATCTTGTATCTTGCACCATTCTCAATAACCGTAGGGGAGCCAGTGAGGTTGTTATGAGTCAGATTGAACGAGTTGCGATCGTTGGAGGAAACCACGGTAATGAGTTAACAGGAGTACATCTAGTTAAAAGATTTCAGCAATATCCAAATTTAATTAACAGAGCAAGTTTTGAAACTCTGGCATTACTTGGTAATCTCAAAGCGATTGAAGAAGGTAAACGGTATATTGACAAGGATTTAAACCGTTGCTTCACCAATCAAAGCTTACAAAATCTCCAACTCTCAAGTTATGAAGATACGCGGGCGAGAGCACTTCAACAAATACTGCAACCGCAAAATCAGCCCTTTGTAGATGTAATTATTGATTTGCACAGCACAACTGCCAACATGGGGTTAAGTCTGATTTTTTGTGATATGAATCCTTTTTTACTTCGCTTAGGTGCTTATTTGACTTCGATAAATCCAATGGTCAAGATTTTTGTAAATCCACAATCAAGAGAAGGTGGTTTTCTGCGTTCTTTGTGCGAATTGGGTTTTGTAATAGAAGTTGGGGCTGTGGCTCAGAACATCTTAAACGCCGAATTGTTTCAACAAACAGAGCAGCTTATTTATGCAATTTTAGACTATTTTGAAGGGTGCAAACAAGGTAGTATTTCGCAGACAAACAATACACTTACACTCTATCAATACATTGAGACGATCGATTATCCAAGAAGCGATGCCTACGGCAGGCTGCGTCTACGCGGGGAGATTCAAGCTATGATTCATCCCCAGCTTCAGTTTCGGGATTATGAACCTTTGAATCCAGGCGATCCAATGTTTGTGACTTTTGCAGGAAAAGATATTTTTTATGAGGGAGAGTCTACTGTTTATCCTATTTTTATTAATGAAGCAGCTTACTACGAGAAAGGAATTGCAATGTATCTAACTCAAAAGCAACAAGAGGTAGTTTAATTTATTCGCCCTTGTAACCAAGATTGCAAATCAGCCAAGGTAATAAAATCAAGTAATGCATCGCTCAATTCTTCGAGAACAGGAAAAGGTAAACTAGAAATTGAGGAGCGCATTTCTTCAGAAAGTTCTCCAAGCCGCTTAGTTAATTGTCGGGAAATAGTATTAGCCATCGTTTGTCGTCCTTTCTCTCGTCCTTCTTCCTTGATTTCTCGGTAAACTCGCGTTTGCTGTAGTGTTATTCCTAACATAGACTCTACCTCTGTTTGGCTCAATTGTTCAAATTTGTACATCATTATCGTCGTCAGATATCGCACATCCAGCCAGCGTGCAACTCTAGAATCGGGTCAAACTCAATTCCTGGTATTACCGTTACTGCTGGATGGTAGGCAGGAAGAAAAACCACCGCTACATCGGCAGTGTGAACAGTATTACCGCCAAACAGAAACGTGTTTTGGTAGAAACTGCGATCGCAAATGGTAAATTACCAATTGAAATTGAGAAATTAATCAGAGGCTGGAAGAATGAATCGTCCCCCATGCCCTGAAAATTTACGGACAACAAACGGGTAAGAAGTTTCCAGCTTGGACTAAAGAGTTTAATCTAGGTATAGTAGAAGATGAACTAGAAGAAGTAGATAATGAAAATTATTCCAGCAATCCTCAAACTTTGACTATTTCTATTAACTTAAGTGGCGATACTGCACGGGGATTAACAAACCAAGATTTTGAATTTATTGCTAACCAAATAAGCGCCGATATTTTATCATCTTGTACTGACGTTTTTATTCAGAAAGT